>DASQDV010000530.1:0-7839 GCA_035633995.1 Pyrinomonadaceae bacterium
GATCGAAGTCAGCCGCTTCATGATCTGGTTCATGCGGTTGCCGGAGACGGAAAGATACGCGTCCATCGTCGAACTGAGCATGTCGCGCAAATTGTCTATCGTGTCGGAGACGCGTATGAGGTGGTCGAACACGTCCTGAAAGTAGACGTGCGTTTCGCGCGGGAAGATCGGCTGTTCGCGCCTGAGCAGCGTGTTGAACACGTCCCGGAGCGGCGTGATCGAGCGGCGCAGGTAGAGCAGTTTCTTCTTGATGCCGAAAATCTCCTCGATGGCTTCGGGGCGAAACTCGCCGAAGATCGAATCTTCCAGATCGTCCATGCGGTCGCTGACCACGTCTAAGAGCGGCAGGTAGTCGTCAACGATGGCGTCGATCAAGATGTAGGCCAGAAGTCCCGCGCCGTGCTCGGCGCGATCCGTCCACTCGTGCCAGAGGCGCGAGGCCGTTTCGATGGCGCGAATGGGGCGGCTGTGGACGGTGACGAGGTAGTTTTTGCCGAGAAAGATGTTGAGTTCGCGCAGTTCGAGCCGGTCGTTCACCCCGGCCAGTTCGGCCTCGTAGAGCACGATGAAGTAATAGCCGGGATACTCCTCGATCTTCGGGCGCTGGTGCTCGTTGCGACAGTCTTCAATCGAGAGGTGGTGGAAGCCGAACTCTTCGGCCAGCTCCTCGAAGTCCCTGCTCGTCGGGTCGGTCACGTCAGCCCACACGATGTTCTGCGGCTCGATGCGCAACTCGCTGATGTCGGCCGCAAGGCAGTCGTCCGCGAAATCTTTCGTTTGAGTGTTGAGGCAGACAGTCCTGATCAATTAAAAATTCCCTCCCGCAAGAATTTGCCGACCCGTGCTTTTTTGGCGAAACTCACCGGAAAATCCGTCTCCGTCGAGGCCGCCCGCGAGGGTCTCGCACTATAGCACCGGAAAGTGATAAATTACGAAGCACCCGCTTGATCCGGCTCGTCAGGAGACGCTTCCGTCAGAGATATGTTTAAAGCCGCTTGCCTGATGCTCATGTTATACGGCGCTTGGCCCGCCGGGGCGCAAACAATTGTGCCGCCCGTCGCCCGGCAGAATAAGACCGAGCAGGAGTTGAAGGAGTTGACCTTCAACGAGTGCGAGGCTGTGCTGGAAAATCACACGGCGACGCTCGACCGCATCTGGGCTGACGACTTCACCATGCACACGGCGGACGGTAAGACCACTTTGAAAGCGGGGGCGCGTGCCTACCTGAGAACCGCGCTGCCGCAGAGCATCTCCGGCGTCTGCGCCATCGAATACCGGGAGATCAAAGTTTCCGGCAACAAGGCTCAAATGTCCGGCCGGATGCGTATCAGCGCGACGGCGCTGGACGGCACCTTCCAGCCCGTTCAATATCGCTTCGGCCAGCGCCTCGTCAAACGCGACGGAAACTGGCAGGTGGTCTTTCTGGAATTCAGCTTCGACAAGCAATAAATCTCCCGAGACGAAAGCATCTCCGGCGCACGCTTTAAGGCTTCGCCTTTTGTGCTTCGTTTTGTTCGCGCTTCTTCGCGTCTTCCCGCTCTTGAACGACGCGGGCGGCCTTCAAGTCTTCGAGCGCGATGTGCGGCGACTGGTCAACGCCGATGCCTTCAAGTCCGATCCCCATGCTCAGGCGTATCTCGTCGCACTCCAGAGCCACGTCTTTCAGGACGTGCAAATCCCTGACGCCCTTATCGCGCCACTCGTAAAACGGCTTCCAATCGCCCGTCAGGCCGAGTTTGACAGCCGTGACGGACAGAAATTGATCGATACTTTCCCAGCGTCCGGTGGGCTGGTAATTCAAGCGTATGAAGGAAGCGCGCCCGTCTGTAAATTCCAGATCAATCGTCTCAACGTCCGAACCTTGAGTGTTGGCGGAAGAACGATTCGCCGGTCTGCGGCTGTCGATAAACGCTTTCGCCACGCCTGATTCGTCCGCCCCTTCGAGCGTCAGGCCGGGAAAGAGCAGCGACGCTTGATCCGGGGTCATGCCGAGCCGGAGTCCGGCGAGAGCGAGAGGCTGTTGTGATCCGGTCAACGAGCATTTAACGTCGCCCGGCTCCGTGCGCAGAGGTCTGGGGGGCGCGGCCTCCTGCGCCGCAGTCGCTCTTTGCGAAGGGTCAATTTCGAGACGCACGCGCGCCGTGCGGTAATCTGCAATCGCCTGATAGTAAGCGAGCCGTGTGAGCGCGGAGTTGCCCTGCGCGTCTATGACATCCGTGATGTCGGCCTCGTTCTGGCGATACCGGACGAAGATCAGATTTAGATTCTGCTGCGCGGAATTGGCTGCCGTCTCGGCCAGTTTGATGCGAGCCAGCGCAGACATTGCCGCCGCGCGCTGGTCGTAAAACTCCTGCCGCAAACGCTGTACCGTGTATTCTCTCTGTAAGTCTAACGAACGCGCGCGCAGGCGCGCCTGCGTCTCGCGGCTCTTGCTCGCCCCGAAGTTCCAGAGCGGAATGTTCAGGCTGATGATGGCCGAGCCGCCGGAATATTGGCGTAGGCGGCGGATGTCTGCGGTGTCGAAGCCCGCATTGAAACTGTAGGTCAATTCCGGGAACAGTTCGCGGCGCGCCAGACGCGCCTCCTCGCGCGCCGCCTGCTGCTGCGCGTCCAACTGATCCAACTCCGGCCTGAGTTTGACCATCTCCTCCGTGTAACTCAAAAAGTCTGCGACGCTCGGCACGTCCTCAGTGAGGCGCGCGACGCCGATGTGTGTGACGAAATCCACCCCGGTCAGGACTCGCAGCAGGCTCATCGCCGCCGATTCGGCCAGACGCGCCTGCTCCAACTCGTCGCGGCGCGTGGCCGCCGCCGAGCGTATGCGATAAATGTCCGCTTCTTCGCCCTCGCCGCGCGCGCGCCGTCTCAATGCCAGATTCACGAAGGCTTCCGCGAGCGACAGCGTCTCGTCGGCCAGGCGGCGTTTCTGTCGCGCGAGCACCAGACCGTAATACGCATCAACGGTCGAGAGCGTCAGTTCGCGTTTCGCCATGAGAGTCCCGGCGCGCGTGGCGGCCAGCAGAGCGCGGCTGCGCCTGAGCGAGGCGCGCAACTTGCCGGAGAGGTCTACGGGGCCGGTCGCGTTCAGGAAGGCTGTGGTTTCGTTGATCGCGCTCGCGGAAACGAAGCTGAAAGTGAGCGGTTCGCCCGGCGCTCTGACCTGCGAAGGCGTCGTGCCGATATAACCGAGCGGGATGCTGAACTGCGGGAGGAAGGCGGCACGCGCTTGTCTCACATCTTCACGGGCGCTTTCCTCTTCGAGCCGCGACTGTTGATACAGCGAAGCGTTAGCGAGCGCGAGCGTGACGGCTTCGTCCACCGTCAGGGTGCGTCGCATCGTCATGTCGCTGCCGTACGGGTAGTCGTAGTAAGGCTCAGGCGGAGACGGCTGCGGCTGTTGGGCGTTGAGCCGGGCGGTTTGACCCAACAGGCATAAAAGCAGAGTTAAACAGCACAGCTTCGAGGGAACTGACAATCTAAACAAAGGATTGCTCTCCTTAGAACCAAGAACAGGAACTATCAATAAATGGCTTGATCCGGCAAGGGCGGCACAGGACGGCGAATAATATCTCAATCAGTTACTTCGTGACTATAAATTTCTGCGACGCCCACAACGGGCACGCTGAATCGAATCGCACATGCTCCTTCCAAGCCGCCCACGTCATCTCGCTCCAAACACTTGAGACCGTCGCGTGACTCTTTCGCGCAACTTTCAGCCGTCCTCGTCTTCCTTCGTCCTCCTTTTAAATAAATTTTACATTCGCTACGCTCCCCGCCTGTTACGATAGCCCTTGCCCCCAACATCAAACTACAGTCGAAAATGGAGTCGGGAAACTATTCATAGGGGAGAGTAAAAAATGGCAGCACAGGGCATGAGCGCGCAACAGATCGAGGCGCAGCGCGACGGAAAAATTAACTGGTCGACGGCCATCACGATGGTCATCTTCCACCTCGGCGCGATAGCGGCGCTTTTCATGTTTTCGTGGACGGCGCTTTTCGTGTCGCTCGCGCTGTGGTGGGTTTCCGGCAGCCTCGGCATCGGCATGGGCTACCACCGCCTGCTCACGCACCGCGGCTTCAAGACGCCGAAGTGGGTCGAGTATTTCCTGACCGTCTGCGCCACGCTCACGCTCGAAAGCGGCCCCATCCAGTGGGTCGGCACGCACCGCATCCACCACGCCCACACGGAGCAGCCCGGCGACCCGCACTCGCCCCGCGACGGCACGTGGTGGGCGCACATGGGCTGGATTCTCACGGGGACGGCGCAGCAGCATGACGAGGTGACGTTCCGCCGCTACGTGCCCGACCTGATGAAAGACCGGTTCCACGTCTGGCTGTCGAAGTGGTTCTTCGTGCCCGTCGTCGTGCTCGGCGTGCTGCTGTTGGTCTTCGGCGGCTGGTCGGTCTTCTTCTGGGGGATGTTCCTGCGCACGACGGTCGGCCTCCACGCGACGTGGCTCGTCAACTCGGCCACGCACCTCTGGGGCACGAAGCGTTATAAGACCGAAGACGACTCGACCAACAACTGGATCATCGCCTTTCTGACCTTCGGCGAAGGCTGGCATAACAACCACCACGCGCACCCGCGCGCCGCGCGTCACGGCTATCATTGGTACGAGATTGACATGAACTGGTACGGCATCCGCGCGCTCCAGATGCTCGGCCTCGCACACGACATCAAACACCTCCCGCGCACCAATGAAGCGCAGCCGGACGAGAACGCCGACGCGAACGCGCTCTCGCAAGCAGCGTAAACAAGTTGTAGGGTAAAGGGTACAAGGGGAAGGGGTAAGGGAAAAGACAAAGCGTCTTGAGTTCCCTTACCCCTTCGCTTTTATCTTTTCCCCTTTCCCCTTTTCCCTTTCCCCGTTTCTTCCTTACAATGCAGGCATGCGCTTGAGCGGTCGCCGCCGTAAATCCACCGCCTTCTTCATCACGCTCGGCTCGTGTCTGGTCGCGCTGGCCGTCGCGCTGAACGTCGGCTGGATTCTGTTGAACTGGCGCGAGGTGGCGCTGCTCGTCCTCGGCATCATCTTCTTCAGCGTCATCATCGCCGGACTCGTCCTGAACACCACGTTCCTCGTCCGCGAAATTCGCCGCAACGAACAGCACGACGCCTTCATCAACGCCGTCACGCATGAACTGAAAACGCCCATCGCCTCGATTCGCCTCTACCTCGAAACCTTGCAGACGCGCGACGTTGACGAAGTGCAGCGGCGCGAGTTCTATTCCGTCATGCTCGCCGATAGCGAGCGCCTGCTGCACACCGTCGAACAGGTCTTGCGCGCGGGGCAGAGCGGCGGCGCCGGGGGGCGCAAACGCAGGGGCGATCCCGTGATCGATCTCGCCGGTATTGTCCGCGACTCGCTCGAACTGGCGCGCACGCGCTACCCGCAACTCTCGGAAGGCGCGTTCAGCTACGCCGAAAAATTCCGCAACGGCGAACGCGCGCTCGTGCGCGGCGACTCGGAAGAACTGCGCGCCGTCGTCTCGAACCTGCTCGACAACGCCGTCAAGTATTCGCCCGACGAGGTGCGCGTCTCCGTTCAGGTGATGGCGATTGATGCGCGGCGGCTCGCGGTGCGCGTGCGCGATCAGGGCATCGGCATCCCGCAGGCTCAACTCAAACGCATCTTCACGCGTTTCTACCGCGTGCCGGGTCGCTTCATGGCGCGCTTCAAGGGGACGGGTCTCGGGCTGTTCATCGTGCAATCGCTGGTCAAGAAACACGGCGGGCGCGTCTATGCCGAAAGCGAAGGCGAAGGGCGCGGCAGCACCTTCACGATCCTCTTGCCGCGGGCGGGAGGCGGATGAAAGCGAGCGTCCTCATCGTCGAAGACGAAAAGCACCTGGCCGACGGCCTGCGCTTCAATCTCGAAGCCGAAGGCTACAAGGTCGAGACGGTGGCCGACGGCGAGACGGCGCTCGCGCGGTTGACCTCAGCCGAGGCGGCCTACGATGCCGTCCTGCTCGACGTGATGCTGCCCGGCATGGACGGCTTCACCGTCGCCTCGGAACTCAGGCGCGTCGGTCAGTTCGTCCCCATCCTCATGCTGACGGCGCGCGGTCGCCCCGAAGACGTGCTGAGCGGCTTCGAGGCGGGCGCAGACGATTATTTACCGAAGCCCTTTGAACTCGCGATCCTGCTCGCGCGCCTGAGCGGGCTGCTGCGCCGTCGCGCGTGGCTCAATCAAGATCAGGAGGCATCGAACACGCGCGCGGCGCTCGAAAACGGCGCGGCGAAAAGGCCGGGCGCCGCCGCCGCCGCCACCACAGCAGCAGCCACACAGGACGACGCTGAATCGCATCGCGCGCCGGTCGAGTTATTCGAGTTTGACGGGAAGACGATTGACTTCGGCGCGTTGGAGTTGCGCGTGCGCGAGCGCACGACGGTGCGGCTGACGCTGATGGAGGCGGACTTGCTGCGTCATCTCATACGCCATGCGGGGCGCGCCGTCTCGCGGAAATCAATGCTCGAAGAGGTCTGGAATTTGCGCGAAGACACGGACACGCGCGCCATAGACAACTTCATCGTCCGCCTGCGCAAGTACATCGAAGAAGAACCCGCCAAGCCGCGCCACCTTCTGACCGTGCGCGGCGTCGGCTATCGCTTCATCCCGAATCCAAAAAATGACGAGTGACAAGTGACGAGTGGCAAGTTAAGCAAAAGCCCTGCTTTTAACCTGTCACTCGTCACCTATCATTCGCCACTGCTTTATCGCACCGACCCGCTGATCTTCTTGCGCGTCGTCTCGCCGGTCTTGAGCACGGGGAGCCCTTCGTCCACTTCCGCATGCGGGCGCGGGATGACGTGCGTGGCGACGACTTTACCGACGCGCGAGGCTGCCGCTGCGCCCGCGTCCACCGCCGCGCGCACCGCCCCCACCTCGCCGCGCACAATCGCCGTCACCAGCCCCGCGTCGATCTTCTCGTAGCCGACGAGTTCGACGTTCGCCGCCTTCACCATCGCGTCCGCCGCCTCGATCATCGCGACGAGTCCCATACATTCCACCATGCCGAGTGCTTGCATATTCGTCTCCCGCTCAAACGTTTTTTACCGCCGGTATTTTCGCCGCGACGCGCCGCCCGCTTTCGGCTTCGCCGTTTTTCGTTTCATCGAGGGCAGCGCCTCCGCAGGCAGTGTGATCTTACCTGCGGCCTCCGGCAGCAACAACTTGAGAACGTCTTCGCTGAGCGACCCGCCGCTCAGAAATTTCCAGGTCTTCCCCTCATCTTCCGAGACGGCCAGCCAGAACGATTTCTGCCTGATGATATATTCGCTCGATTCCATCCCCAACTCGACGGGCACAATCGCCACGAGTTGCGACCCGGCGCGAACACTCGGCTCCGGTTCGCCGATAGTGTGCGAGACGATCTTCATCCCCTCATCGCGCATCTCTTTCAACTGCCCTTCAATCGCGGCCAGCATCTTTTCGCGCCCGCCCCCCAACTCGATCAATTTCGGGTAAGTCAGATCAAGCAGCCTGGCGAAATCCCCGCTCATAAAGGCGCGGCTGCTGATCTCGGCTGCCGCCTTGATGGACGCCGCTTCCGGCGTTCTCGCGGTCGTCGCCCCCGGCTGCTGTGCAAAGGCCAGCGCGCCGAGCACCAGGAGACTTAAGGCGACGACAGAAGTTAATCTCTTCACCAACTTATTCTCAAACTTTCCTCTCGAACCTTGACGCAACTTCCGCGTTTAATTTCTCAGCGAATGGAGGGGCGCTGGGGATGTGGCCGCCGTGGCGAATAAGGCTCACAAGTCTTCCGGCTTAAGGCCAGTTCTTTTAGCGATGCGCACAAGCATTCGCGGGCCGATTTCTTCCTTGTCGTGGAAAGAGA
>DASQDV010000531.1:0-9078 GCA_035633995.1 Pyrinomonadaceae bacterium
CGCTCATCAAACTTCTCAAAGACGACGCGGCGCTGACGGTTAAATGGGCGCACAACCCGGACGAGTTAGACTTCAACTTTAGCGCGAGCGGCGTGTCGGTCAAACTCGAAGTAGTCCGCTATCGAGACCACCTGCGCGCCGAGGGCGCGGGCGAGCGCGTGTTCTCCTACGCGGGGTCGCGGCTCGGCGTGTGCCATCCGTTCTGGAAGGCGCTCCGCGATTTGCAGGGCGACATCGAAGTGGATGAATTCGCGCGCAACTGGCGGCGCGAATTTCCCGAAAGTGAATTGCGACGGCTCACCGAAGACATCGAGGCTCATAAGCGGAAACAGGCGCACGGCGCGGAGCTGTCCGCACCTTGAATGTTGTTTGCGCCGCCGCGAAAGCGTGATGTAACATCGCGCGACTGCTAATACAACATCACCGGCCAGACACAGATTCGCATACCGGAGGAGAGAGCCACGATGACCGACCGCCGCCAGCAGAACGCGCCGCTTGCCGAAGTTGACCCCATTATCAACGATGCCATCAACAGCGAAGTCGCACGCCAGGCCGAGGGGCTGGAGTTGATCGCGTCGGAGAATTTCGTGAGCGAGGCCGTGCTCGAAGCGATGGGGTCGGTCTTCACGAACAAGTACGCCGAAGGTTATCCACGCAAGCGTTACTACGGCGGCTGCGAGTTTGCCGACGTGGTCGAGCAGACGGCGATTGACCGCGCCAAAGAGTTGTTCGGCGCAGAGCACGCCAACGTCCAGCCTCATTCCGGCGCGCAGGCGAACATGTCCGTCTACCTCGCGGCAATCGGGTACGGCGACACCATCCTCGGCATGAACCTCTCGCACGGAGGCCACCTGACGCACGGCCACCCGATGAATTTTTCCGGCATCAGCTACACCGTACACGACTACGGCGTCTCGCCCGACACCGAGCAGATTGATTACGATGACTTGCAGCGCCGCGCCGAAGAACACCGCCCGAAGATGATCGTCTGCGGCGCGTCGGCCTACCCGCGCACGATTGATTTCGCGCGCATCGGCGAGATCGCACGCGCGGTCGGCGCGCGCGTGATGGCCGACATCGCGCACATCGCGGGGCCGGTCGCCGCCGGACTTCATCCCTCGCCCGTGCCGCATGCCGATTACGTGACGACGACGACGCACAAGACCCTGCGCGGCCCGCGCGGCGGACTCATCATGTGCAGGGAAGAACATGCGGCGGAGGTGAATAAGAAACTGTTTCCCGGCGTGCAGGGCGGGCCGCTCGTCCACATCATCGCGGCGAAGGCCGTCGCATTTGGCGAGGCGCTCAGAGAGGATTTCAAAGAGTACCAGCGGCAGGTTTTGCTGAACGCGCGCGCGCTCGCCGAAGAACTCAAGGCGCAGGGCTTCCGCCTCGTCTCGGGCGGGACGGACAATCATCTCGTGCTCGTTGACGTGTTCATGGGGGGCAAGGGCATCACGGGCAAAGTGGCGGAGAAGGCGCTTGAAGCCGCGAACATCACGGTCAACAAGAACACCATCCCGTTCGACACGAACAAGCCTTTCGTCACCTCCGGCGTACGCCTCGGCACGCCCGCGCTGACGACGCGCGGCATGGGCGAAGCCGAGATGCGAACGGTGGCGCGCCTCATCGCGGAAATTCTGCACGACCCGGAATCCGAGGACGTGCGCACCAAAGTCCGCCGCGAAGTGTCGGAACTCGCCGCGCGCTTCCCGCTCTACTCGAATCGCCTGCGGCACCGCGAGTTGCCTCCCGAAGCCGAAGCGATGGGCGCAGACTAAAGCGGCGTGCGTTCGGGCACGCGCGGGCGCGTTGCAAGAGCGCCTCGCAAAGCCGTTCGAGAGCGTAAACGAAACATCAAAGCTCAACTGCGACAGTTCAAAGAGAACGAACGACTGCGGGCGGCGCTTCGCCTCTGCTGTTATGCGGTCGTCGCGCTCGTGCCCTTCTACCTCTTCGTCCGCGCGAGCCGCGCGTGGACGCCGCACCCGCGATACTTTCCCGACGATGCCTTCTACGCGCGCCTCTGCCTGCCCGACGGACTCCTGCTCTACTGGCACGACTACCGGCTTTATCGCCTGCTCGCCCTCGCGCCCTACGCGCTGCTCAATCGCGCCGTGATGCGCGCATATCTATCGCCCGCGCCGCTCGCGCTCGGCGCGCTCGCTCTGGCGACGTTTGTTTTCGTCCGTGCCTGCATCGGCGCGGGACTCTCCAGACGGCGCGGCGTGCTGCTCGCGGGTGTGCTGCTCTCGTCGCCGCTTTTACTTGAGACGGTGAACTTCTGGTCGGGCACGCTCAACTACGCGCTCGTGCTCGTGCTCTGCGCGGCGCAACTGCGCGCGAGCGTGTGGGCGCGGCAGGTCGAGCATGAGCCGTCGAAGGGATTGATGGTCACGGCAGGCGGGGCGCTCCTGGCTTTAGTCACCTACGAAATTGCGCTGCCCTTCGTGCTTGCGACGAGCGCGCTTTACGCGCACGGTTGGGCGCGTCGCGTCGCGTCGGTCGTCGTCGCGTGCGTTGCGCTCGCAGCGTTGGTGGCCGCGCTCTCCTTTGCAGGGTTGTACTGGCCTGCGCGTTTCAAATTCGTGGCCGACCAACTGACCTTTGCCAACGCGCCGCAGACAGTCAACGCGACAGTCAACGCGCAGGAGACAGTTAACGCGACAGCCGACACGGCAGCCAGCACGCCAGCCGACGCGGCGACGACGGGCGGCTCCGGCAACGCGACGCGCGTGCGCGCCGCAAGCGGCTTCGAGCGGGCGTGGATGTACGGCGCGCTGTTGCTGAGTTTCATTTTCACCGGGTTACGTTCGGCGTGGTTCTGGGTTGTGGTCGCCGCGCTCGCGGGGTTGAGTTTTCTTTCGCGCGGGAGGGCGGGGGAGGCGTCCGTCGTGCGGCGTCTGCCGGAGAATTTAGTCGCGACGGGGTTCGCCTTCG
The DNA here is from genome assembly GCA_035633995.1 of Pyrinomonadaceae bacterium. Taxonomy (GTDB): domain Bacteria; phylum Acidobacteriota; class Blastocatellia; order Pyrinomonadales; family Pyrinomonadaceae; genus JAIVJZ01. The sequence continues at coordinate 2,941 of DASQDV010000531.1, forward strand.
CGCTCGCCGCCTGCGTCGCATATCTCCTGTTGACGAAATCAATGAATGCGCGTTACGCCGCGTTTTTGTTAATCTACGGGGCGGCGGCGCTGGCCTGGACGAAGGGGCGCGCGGCTGGCCTGGCGCTCGCGGCGTTGCTCGTCTTGCAGGCGGCGGTCGTGGCGAGCCTCCCCGTACACATGCGGGATGTCGAAGCGGCGACGACAGGGCAGGCGGCCTCGTACGCGACGGGGAGAGGTGACGTGATCTCCGTCAACGGGCGGCTCGCACGCGCTTCGTGGGGAAAGCGTTTCGTGGAGACGGAAGCGGTTGATTGGTTGAAGCAGCCGCTTAGTTCGCGCGCTTGCCGTTACAGCGTGCCATGTGAACAATGCAAATAAGCGGCTCATGCAAATAAGCGTTGCGCGGCGCGGGGAGATGATCGCGCCGCCTGCGGCATCTAAACTTTGGCGACGAAGGCGTCGGCAGGTGAGACCCGACAAACGAAACTTTTATGAACGCAACTTCAAACTTACGCAAACTCGCGCTCGCGCTTCTCTTCGCCACAGTGCTCGGAGCTTCGTCGTCGCTGCATGCGCAAAGGACGCAAGGCAAACCTGCCGCGCCCGTCGCCGCGCCCGCCGCGCCGCAGCAGCAGCCGCTCGCGGTCAAAGCCGTCGAGGATAAACTCGCCCCGGCGGGTTGGGTGCGTTACGAGATCGGCCAGCCGTCGCGCTTCAGTCTCATCCTGCCGGCAGCGCCGCAGGAGAGCATGAATCAACTCGACATGACTCCGGGCGTGACCCTGACGGTGCGCAACTACATGGTCGGCTCCGAGACGGGAGTTTACGGCGCGACGTATATCGTCGGCTTTTCCGCCTCCAATAGTTGGACGGACGCCAACAAGAAGACATTCTTCGAAGGGTTTGCCAAGGGCTTCGTCAGGGGCTTTCAGGAAGGGATGAGCAAGCAGGGCGTGACCGACGAGTTGAAAGTGCTGGCGCAGAGAACTGCGACGGCCAGCGGCTTCGCCGGTCACGAACAGGACTTCGCCTTCGGCGCGATACTGGGGCGCGTGCGGATGGTCTTCGCCGGGCAAAGCGCTTATGCTGTAGCGGCCTTCTGGAACGAGCGCGCTTCGGAGAGCGACCGCAAAGCTTTCTTCGAGTCGTTGCGCGTCAACACGAAACGCTAGGCGGCGCGACCTCTCTCAGTCGCACGCACGCGGCGACAGGTGACGGTAACAAGGTATGGAAGAAATTTTCGGGCGCGGCGGACTGATCGCGCGCGCGCACCCCGATTACGAATTTCGTCCCGGCCAGATACAGATGGCCGAGGCCGTGCTGCGCGCCTTCGAGGAGCGACGGCATCTGCTCGTCGAAGCGGGCACGGGCACGGGGAAGACTCTGGCCTACCTCGTCCCCGCGATTGCGGCGGCCACCGCGCGCGGCGAGCGCGTCGTCATCTCGACGGGCACGAAGAACCTGCAAGAGCAGTTGATGGAGAAAGACATCCCGTTCTTGCAGCGCGTGCTGCCGAAGAAATTCACCGCCTCCTACATGAAGGGGCGCAACAACTACGCGTGCCTCCAACGCATCAAGCGCGCCGAGTCCGCGCCTATCCTCGACGGTCTCGACGACATAGACCACTTCGAGGAGGTGCGCCACTGGGCGCGCGAATCGGCGACGGGCGACCGCGCCGAACTCGTCCGTCTGCCCGAAAATCTCTCCTTCTGGCGACACCTCGACGCGCGCTCGGAAATCTGCATGGGGCAGAAGTGTCCCGACTACGACCCCTGCTTCATCACGCGCATGCGCCAGCGCGCGCAGGATGCCGACATCGTCATCGTCAACCATCATCTCTTCTTCGCAGACCTCGCGCTTCGCGGCGGCGAGTACGGGCAGGTCTTGCCCGATTACTCGGCGGTGATTTTTGATGAAGCGCATTCGATTGAAGACGTGGCGGCGGAGTATTTCGGCTTTCAGGTATCGAACTATCAGGTCGAAGATTTGCTGCGTGACCTGCAACTCGTGCCCGTCACGGACGTTGACGCGAACAAGGAACTGACGCGCAGCAGCGGGCGCGTCGCGCGCTTCAGCGAACGCTTCTGGCAGGGCTTCCAGGAGGCGCGCGGCGAAGAAGGACGAGCGCCCATTCTGCCCGGCACGTTTGCGCGCAAGAACGCGCGCGGCGAGATCGAGGCCACCGCGCTCGGCGATTCTTACCTCAGTCTCGACGGCGCACTCAACCGCATGGAGACGACGCTCGACGCTTTACGCGAGCAGCCGCCCGAAGTGGAAAATCTCGTCCGGCGCATACGCGAAGTGCGCTTCAATCTTGAGTTCATCGTTGCGGGCGACGACAAGCGTTACGTCTACTGGATGGAGCGGCGCGGGCGCGGCCTCTTCCTGCGCGCCTCGCCGATTGACGTGTCCACGCTCTTGCAGGACAAGTTGTTTGAGCGCGTCGAGACGGTCGTGATGACTTCGGCGACGCTGGCGAGCGCGGGCACGTTCACATTTGCGCGCGAGCGTCTCGGCCTCAACGACGATAAGACGGACGAACTCATCGCGCCTTCGAGTTACGATTATCAAAACCAGTCGGTGCTCTATCTCCCGCCGCGCATGCCCGACCCGCGTTCGCCGCAGTGGGCAGAAGCGGCGGCGGCGGAAGTCCTGCGCATACTCGAAGTGACGCGCGGGCGAGCCTTCGTGCTCTCGACGAGTTTGAGCGGCATGCGCGCGCTCTACGAACGCGTCGCGCCGCAGGTTGATTTTCCGTGTCTCATGCAGGGCACGGCCTCGAAGTCCGGCCTGCTCGAACGCTTTCGCACGACGCCGAACGCGGTGCTTTTCGCCACGTCGAGTTTCTGGCAGGGCGTTGACGTGCGGGGCGACGCGCTCTCGTGCGTCATCATCGATAAGCTGCCCTTCGCCGTGCCGTCCGATCCGGTCGTCGCCGCGCGCCAGCGTTTCATCGAAGACGCGGGCGGTTCGAGTTTCTACGAGTACAGCGTGCCGCAGGCGATCATCTCTTTGAAGCAGGGTCTGGGGCGTTTGATTCGCAGCGCAACCGACAGGGGCGTGCTCTCGGTGCTCGACCCGCGCCTGCGCACACAAGCCTACGGGCGGCAGTTCATCAAGAGTTTGCCGCCGTGCCGTGTGACCTCCGACCTCAAAGAAGTGGCGCGCGTGTTTGATGAAACTGCGGCGGTTGTTAGATGATAATGTCCGCGCACAGGGAATGAACGTTCTACCCGAAAACTTTCGGACTTTGGAGGCGAGCCATGAGCAGAGACGAACGCGAAGATAATACGATCTACAAAGTGGTTGTGAACCACGAGGAGCAATATTCCATCTGGCCTGCCGACCGCGAGGACGCGCTCGGTTGGAACGACGCGGGCAAGCAGGGCACGAAAGAAGAGTGCCTCGGATACATCAAAGAGGTCTGGACGGACATGCGCCCCTTAAGCCTGCGGAAGGAGATGGAGGAAAGACGGCAGCAGGGTAACAAGTCGTAGCCGCGCGCGCGGGAAGGGCACACCGGCAAGCTGTAGAACGCAAGGGGAACTGAAGCGAGCATGAGCGGAATGTTTGAAGTGATGATCGAGCGCAACTTTTCGAGCGCGCACCAGTTGCGCGGCTACAAGGGGAAGTGCGAGAACCTGCACGGGCACAATTACAAGATCGAAATCTTTGCGCGCGGGCGCGAACTCGACCACATCGGCCTGCTCGTGGATTTCGGCGACTTGAAGACCGCCGCCGACGAGATCGTCCAGTACCTCGACCACCGCAATATCAACGAACTGCCGCCCTTCGACGCCGAACTCAACCCCTCTGCGGAAAACCTCGCGCGCTACATCCTTGAGCGCGTCGCCGCACGCGTCGGCGACGAACGCGTCGAAATTTATAAAGTCCGCTGCTACGAGACGCCGACGAGCGTGGCGACGTACCAGATAGATTAGGGACAACGTAAGGGGATAAGGGTAAGGGTTAAAGATTAAAGGTAGGAAGCCATCGGAGAAGCGGGGCGCAGCCGTTAAGTGCTGCGCCCCGCTTTTGTCTTCAACCTTTACCCCTCACCCTATGTTCTTTAAGGCGTAACGAGCGCCGTGATGTCTATGTTGTACTTCCTGATCTTCGAGTAGAGGCGCGGGCGGTAGATGCCGAGGAGGTTGGCCGCCGCCTGCTTGTTGCCGCCGGTGCGTTGGAGTGTTTTTTCGATGACGAGTTTTTCGATCTCTTCGAGCGTGAGATTAGGCGGCACGTCCCACGCCGCGCCCTGCGCGGTGCGTTCGGGCACGCTCCCGTTTTCAAAGGGCAGGTCAACCGGCTCGATCTTGTTTGATTTCGCCAGCAGCACGGCGCGCTCCAAGACGTTCTGCAACTCGCGCACATTGCCCGGCCAGCCGTGCGAGAAGAGGCGCTGGTAGGCGGCCTGCGAGATGCCCGTGATCGGGCGCTGGTACTTGCGCGCGTACATCTTGAAGAAGTGCTCGGCGAGCAGTTGGATGTCTTCGGTGCGTTCGCGCAAAGGCGGCACGTGAATCGTGATGGTCGAGATGCGATAGAAGAGATCGTCGCGCAGGAGGCCGTCGCGGATGGCGTCGGCGGGTGGCCGGTTGGTCGAAGAGATCAAACGGAAGTCTACGGCGTAAGTTCGCTCCGACCCGATCTTGCGGTAGCTGCGCTCTTGGAGGACGCGCAGGAGTTTAGGTTGCAACTCGACGGGCATCTCGGCGATTTCGTCCAGGAGGAGCGAGCCGCCCGCCGCGTGCTGGATGAGTCCGTCCTTGTCCGCGTGCGCGCCGGTGAACGCCCCCTTGGTGTGGCCGAAGAGTTCGGATTCGATCAGTTCCTTGGGGAGCGCGGCGCAGTTCACTTTGATGAAGGGTTTTTTGGCGCGCAAGCTATTGTAGTGGATGGCGTTGGCGATGAGTTCCTTGCCCGTGCCCGACTCGCCGACGATCAGCACGTTGGCGTCCGATTTGGCGACCGATTCAATCGTCTCGTAGATGGTCTGCATCTGGCGCGACGCGCCGATGATGTTGAAATACTCCGTGCGGGTGGAAAGATTGCGGCGCATCGTCTCGGTCTCGACGATCAACTCGCGGTGCTGGACGGCGCGTTCGATGAGCGGCAGAAGGACTTCGAACTCGAAAGGCTTTTCGAGAAACCAGAATGCGCCCGCCTTCGTCGCTTCGATGGCGCGCTGCACGGTGCCGAAGCCCGTCATCACGATCACTTCGGTGGCGGGCTGCGCATCCTTGATGTGGCGCAGCACTTCGAGACCATCCATGTCGGGCAGTTGCACGTCGCAGATGGCGACGTGATGCGCGCCGCGATCAAAGAGTTCGATGGCGTCCGCGCCCGTCAGAGCCGTGTCCACCGTGTAGCCTTCCTCGACCAGATTTTGCTTGAGCGAGTCGGCCATCATGGCCGCGTCGTCAACCCCCAGAATACGTACGTCTTTACGATCCACCTTTTGCTCTCCTCAATGAAAATTCAACGATGAAGGAGGAACGCGGAACGCGGAATGAAAGCGAATTGCTCTTATTCCGCGTCCTGCGTTCCTCCTTCATCGTTCCTAAGCGGCAGCCGGACACGCAAAGTGTCCGACGCCTGTTCGACCGCGCCGTCGTGGGCGTGAATGATTCGGGCGGCGACCGCGAGACGCAAGCCCGTGCCGCCTTGAAAACTGCTGAAAACGTCCGCGTCCCCGGAGACGGGTTTGACGCCGCGCCATTCGATGAGCGCGGAGGGCTCGGTTGCCGCCGCCGCTGCCCCTTGTCCGGCCTCTTCGCGGCGCAGGTTGATCTGCACGGCGGCGTCTCGCCCGGCGAGCGAGAGCGCGCCCGCGTGAATGTTTTTGAGCGCATCTGAGAGCACCGCCGGGTCGAAGTCGCCTTTGTACGCGCCGTTCTCGTCGGCGGCGGCGAAGTGGCCTTCGGTGGCGCTCGCGAGCAACTGCGCGAGGTCGAGGCGGGGCTGGCGCTGGAGTTCGAGCGGGCGACCGAGACGCACGAGCATGTTCATGTCGGTGGCGGCGCGTTCGAGTCCGGCCATGATCTTGTTGATGGTTTCGAGTTCGTCCGGGGGGCGGTCGGTCTTCTCCATGCGCTTGCGCAAAAACGTGGCATAGAGTTTGAGACCGTTTATC
>DASQDV010000532.1:0-3265 GCA_035633995.1 Pyrinomonadaceae bacterium
CGTCAAGATGCTCCTGCCCGATTCCGTCTCCGACCCGCAGGCGCTCGAACGCTTCCGCCGCGAAGCGCGCGCCGCCGCACGCCTCAATCACCCGAACGTCGCCAACACTTACGACTACGGCGCGCTCGCCGACGGCGAGGCTTATCTCGTCATGGAATTGCTCGACGGGCAGACGCTGCGCGAGTATTTGAATGCCGACGGCAGCCTCCCCGTCAAACTCGCCGTCGAGATCGCCTGCCAGGTGGCCGAAGGCATCGGCGCGGCTCATCATTCCGAAATCATCCACCGCGATCTGAAGCCTTCGAACATCATCCTCACGCGCGACCATCGCGGCGAACCGCAAGCCAAGGTCGTTGACTTCGGCATCGCGCGCTTGTTAGAGCAGACCACGTCGAGCGGCGACCCGCTCACAGCCGCCGGGGCGCTCATCGGCACGCCGCGCTACATGTCGCCCGAACAATGCGCCGGACACGATTCCGACGCGCGCTCGGACGTGTACAGCCTCGCGGTCATACTTTTCGAGATGCTCGCCGGTCGCCCGCCCTTCGACGCGCCTTCGGCCACCGCCATTGCCCTCAAGCACGTGCGCGAGACGCCGCCCGACCTGCGTGAACTGCGCCCCTCCGTGCCCGAAGCGCTCGCCCAACTCGTCGCGCAGGCGCTCTCCAAAGAGCCGCAGGCGCGACCGCAAACCGCCACCGAACTCGCCTCCAGATTGCATGAAATCGGCGAACAGTTAACGCCCGACGACGGCTCCGTCTCGCTCTTCGATCTTCCGACGGACGATAAACTGGCTGCAACTTCGCAACTGCTGGTGGCAGCCGAGACGAGCGACGCGCCCGTCGAGTTTCAGACAGTCGCGGCGGACGGCGCAGCCGCATCCACACATCTACATCCGGACGAGCGGCAAACCGACCGCGCCGGAGAGCCTACGTTTGAAGATTCCGCATCGCTCGAAGAGGCAAAAGATTTCGCGCCGCCGTCGCCGCCCGAAACGTTTTCGCAGCCTGAGTCGAACGCGCGAGCTGCTGCTGCCGCTTCTAACGACGGCTCAGGCGCGCCCTCAGTGTCGCGTGCGCCCGATGCGTCGCAAACTGATGCGGCCACAGTCGCCGCCTCATCAGTCGCCACCTCGTCGCCGTCTCACTCATTCGCGTCTACGTCTTTTAACGAAACCGAAAAGCGACGCCGTTTCCCGCTCGCGCTCGTGCTCGGTACGCTGGCGTTAGCGGCGCTGCTCGGCGCGTTGCTCTACGCGTGGCGCAGCCCCGCGACGGAGGATACGCCCGTTGCCAACACGAACGCCGCCGCAACGCCCGCCGTCGCTCCAAGCGTTCAGACGGAGGCGACGCCCACCGCCACGCCCGCCGCCACCACTCCCGATTCATCGCCGCAACCGTCCGTAGAGCAGGCCACAGCCTCGCAGGAGAAAGAGCGCGACGCGCTTCGTTCGACCGTAGACAGTTGGATTGCCTCTCACAACGAGCGCAATCTCGCGCAGGTGACGAACTTCTACATGCCGAGCGTCTCCGCCTTTTACCGCGCGCAGAAAACTTCTCGCGCGGCTGTACGCGCCGAGAAAGCGCGCCTCTTTCGAGAGACGGGCGTGTCGATCAAACGCACCAGCGACCCGCAAATCACGTTTGCGCCCGATGCGCGCATCGCCACAATGCTCTTTCGCAAATCCTACAGTCGCGGCAGCGCGGCGCAGCCTCAAAGCGGCGAAGTGCTACAGGAAATCGTCTGGCAAAAGACCAATCGCGGCTGGAAGATCATCAGCGAGCGCGACCTGCGCGTGATACGGTGAGACGTTTGCGGATTTCTGATCGCGCAGTAGCGGATAAGAAAACAGAACATTCGTTTTCGCTCTGCTCTCTTTTTTATTCCGCCACCAGAAATCCGCAGTTCCCAACTTGCCCGCCGCCCGTCAATCTCCTACATTATCTTTTCAGACGCGAATCCTCCCGTTGGACGACACATGGCTGAACCGACACTCACTCCAATGCTGCGGCAGTATCAGGAACTGAAACAGCAGCACCCCGGCACGCTCCTCTTTTTCCGTCTCGGCGACTTCTACGAACTTTTTTTCGATGATGCCGTGACCGGCGCGCGCGAACTCGAAATCACGCTCACGGCCAGGCACAAAGAGCGCGGCTCCGCGATTCCGATGTGCGGCGTGCCGCATCATTCCCTCTCCGGTTACATCAGCAAGTTGATCCGCAAAGGCTATCGCGTCGCCATCTGCGAACAGACCGAAGACCCGTCTAAGACGAAGAAACTCGTGCGGCGCGAAGTGGTGCGCGTCATCACGCCGGGGACGGCGATTGACCCGCAGTTGATGGAAGCGCGCGAGTGCGTCTATCTGGCTGCCGTCTGCGGCGCGGGCGACTCCTACGGCGCGGCCTTCCTCGACCTCTCGACCGGAGAATTTCGCGCCACCGAAGCGCGCGGCGCAGACGCGTGGCCGCGCATCCGCGCCGACATCGAATCCCACAGCCCACGCGAACTTCTCTTCCCCGCCTCGCTCGCGCCGCTCGTCAAAAACTCTTACGCCGCCGGAGCAGGCGCGCGCACAGAGCCACCCCCGCCCGCACAGGAGACGCGCGACACGAACGTCGTCCCGTTCGCGCGCCCCGCTGCGGCGGCGGTCGAGACGGCTAACTTCGGCAGCACCTGCATGTCGCTTACGCCGCTCGACGACTGGCTCTGGGAACCGATCTCGTGCGCCTCTCTGCTGCTCGAACAGTTCGGCGCACGCACGCTCGAAGGCTATGGGCTGGACGGCAAAATTGACGCCGTGACGGCGGCGGGCGCGTGCCTGCGCTACGCGCGAGAGACGCAGCGCGACGCCGCCGCGCATGTCAACGACATCACCTATTTCGCGTCGCAGGATCATCTCGTGCTCGACGCGGTCAGCGTGCGCAACCTCGAACTCGTCGAAGCGCAAAACAACGCCGGACGCTCGCACACGCTCTTCGGCGTGATCGATTCGACCGTCACGGGAATGGGCGCGCGCCTGCTTCGCGCGTGGCTGCTGCGCCCCTCCGTGCGACGCGGCGAGATCGAGGCGCGGCTCGCGGCGGTGGAAGATTTTCACCGCTCGCACATGAAGCGCGACCGCATGCAGTCGCTCTTGAAGGACGTGGCCGATCTCGAACGACTCATCGCGCGCATCAGCATGAACACCGCCACGCCGCGCGATCTGGCTGCCCTGCGCCGCTCGCTCGAACAGGTGCCCACGATTCGCCAGACGTTATCGGACTCG
>DASQDV010000533.1:0-4061 GCA_035633995.1 Pyrinomonadaceae bacterium
CAACTCCTGTCGCACAAGGTCATGCGTTACCTCGTGCCGTTCTTCCTCATTTTGCTGTTCGTTTCGGCGGCTGCGCTTGCCCCGCGCAACGCCTTTTACGCCGTCGCCTTCGCCGCGCAAGGCTTCGGTTATCTCGCCGCCGCGCTCTCCTGGGTATTGGAGCGCGCGTTCAAAGTCCACAGCCGCCTGCTCGCGCTCCCGCAATATTTCGTCCTCGCCAATCTGGCCTCGCTCATCGCGTGGTACAAGTTTTTGCGCGGCGAACGCTTTGCGCGCTGGGAGCCGATACGCGAACCGGCGGCGACGACAACAGCGGATCAACTGGCGGCGACGGCGGCGCAGCCCGTCGCGGCGGCGCGCGCGAGAGAAAGTTAGAGAGTTAGCAAGGAAGATTTCAGAGAGTGCCTGTCGAAGCAACAAAAGAGGGTTCGCCGCAGCAGCAATCGCTGACGGCGCGCGCGGCGTGGGTGATGCTGGCGAAGACGCTGGCGTTCGTCTTCGCGTTCGCGCTGCCGCTGCTGCTCGTGCGCCGCCTCGATCAAACCACCTTCGGCCTCTACAAGCAGGTCTTCCTGCTCGTGGACACTTCGGTCTCCATGCTCGCGCTCGGCTTCGGCATGAGCGCCTTCTACTTCCTCCCGCGCGAACCCGAACGCCGCCATCAGGTCGTCTTCAACATCCTGCTCTTTTTAACGACCGTCGGCGGTCTCGTCTGCCTCGTGCTCGCGCTTCGTCCAGACCTCGTCGTGCGCCTGTTGAACGCGCCGCCCTTAGCGGAACTCGCGCCGCTCGTCGGACTCGTGATCATGCTCTGGATGATCTCCTATTTTCTCGAAACCATCGTCGTCGCCAATCAGGAGTTACGACTGGCGAGCGCGCTCATCGTCGGGTCGCGCCTGACGAAGTCGCTGTTTCTGATCGCGGCGGCGATCAGTTTCCCGTCGGTGCGCGCGCTCGTCTACGCGGCCATCTTGCAGGGCGTGCTGCAAGTGTGCGTGCTGCTCGTCTATTTGCGCTCGCGCTTCGGGCGTTTCTGGCGCGGCTTCGAGTGGGCGATGATGCGACGGCAGATCGCATACGTCCTTCCGCTCGGCATCTCGGCGGAACTCTTTCTCGCTTACTCTTACCTCGACAACTATTTCGTCTCGCACCGCTTCGACTCGGCGACTTACGCCATCTACGCCATCGGCTGCTTCAACATCCCGCTCGTCGGGATACTTAGCGACGCCATCGGGCAGGTGATGATTCCGCGTCTCAGCTACCTGCAAAAAGAGAACCGGCGGCGCGAGATCGTCGAACTCGTCGCGCGCATGATGCGGAAATTAGCTTTCGTCTTTTTGCCGCTCTACGCGTTCCTCCTCGTCGTCGCGCGAGATTTCATCACGCTGCTCTTTACCGAACAATATCTCGCCAGTTGGCCGATCTTCGCCATCAACCTGACGCTCGTGCCGCTCGCCATACTCGCCAGCGCCAACGATCCGGTGATGCGCGCTTACGCCGAGCATCGCTTCTTTTTGTTGCGCGTGCGCGTCGCGCTGCTCGTCGTGTTCGTCGGTGCCGTCTGGTTCGGCGTCGGGCGCTACGGGCTCGTCGGCGCGATCACGGCGGCGATTGCCGTCAACTTCCTCGAACGAATGATTACGGCGCACAAGGCCGCGCGCATTCTCGGCGTGCGCCGCACGGACGCCTCGTTGTTCAAGGACGTGGGCAAACTCGCCCTCGCCGCAGCAGTCGCGGGGCTAGCGGCGTGGTTTTTGCGCTCTTTTCTCGCGGACGCTACGGCTCGCCCCTTCGTCGTGCTTGCCGCGTGCGGCTCGCTCTTTTCAATCGTCTATCTCGCGGCGGTCGTCTTGTTCGACGTGCCGACGGCGGAGGAACGCGCGCGCGTGCGCCGCAGGTTCACGCGCTCGACGCATAATGGTGCGCCGGAGGAGCGCGCCGCGAGTCCGCTCGTCTAGCAGGAGCGAAACTTTCACAGGCATGAAACCAAACGTACTTCTACTCATCGGTTGTTTCCACATGGGCGGCGCGGAGACGCAACTCGTCCAGTTGGGCAGGCTCTTGCTTGAGCACAACCGCTACAACGTGCGCATGGCCTGCCTCGAAACCGTCGGCGCGCTCTACGCGGAAGCTACGCGCCTCTTCGGCGAGATACCGGAGTTTCGTTTGAACAGTTTCTACGACCGCAACATGCTCGCGCAGACGCGCCGCTTCGCTTCGTACCTCCGCGAGCAACAGATCGACGTGATCCATACCGAAGGGTTTTACACCAACATCTTCGGCATGCTCGGCGCAACGCTTGCGAGTGTGCCCGCGCGCATCGCCTTTCGCGGCGAGACGGGGGAACTGCGCACCGACATGCAGAAGCGCGTCGAGCGCTTCTCCTATCGCCTCGCGCACGTCGTTCATGCGAACTCCGAGGCCGTGCGTCGCCAGTTGATCGAAGAGGGCGTCAGCGCGAAGAAGATCGAAGTCGTGTACAACGGGTTGGACATGGCGCGCGTGAGCGTGCCGCCGGGCGTGACGCGCGACGAACTGCTCGCCTCCTTCAACCTCCCGCGCGAGCCGCGACGGCAGCGCTTCGTCACCATCGTCGCCAACATGCGCCATGCCGTCAAAGATCAGGCCACTTTCCTCAGCGCCGCGCGCCGCGTGCGCGAGCGCTTCGCTGATGCCGCCTTCATCCTCGCGGGCGAGGGCGAGTTGACCGCGTCGCTCGAAGCACAGGCCGCCGAACTCGGCCTCGAAGGGCACGCGCATTTCGTCGGTCGCTGCGAACGCGTCGCGGAGTTGCTGGCGCTCTCCGATGTTTGCGTCCTGAGTTCAAAGGCCGAAGGCTTCTCCAACTCGATTCTCGAATACATGGCCGCGAGCCGCCCGGTCGTGGCGACCGACGTGGGCGGCGCACGCGAGGTTATAGTCGAAGGCGAGACGGGCTATCTCGTCCAGGCGGGCGACGAGCAAACGATGGCCGCGCGCATCATGTCGCTCCTTGCCGACGCGGAGCGGGCGCGGCGTATGGGCGAACGCGGGCGCGAGATCGTCGAACGAAAATTCTCCGCCGAGGCGCAACTCGTCAACACGGAGGCGCTTTACGAACGCACGCTCGCACGGAGCGCACGCAATGACCGTGCGCTGAGTGCGCGCCGGAACGGCGATGCTGCGACGACGCACGCGCCTGTCGGTGGCAGCGGCAGAGCGGCACGGCGCGAAGACGCTTGAGTTAAACGTTAATCTTAAAGAGTGATGCAGACGCTTCCACATCTCAGACTAGCCTATCTCGTCAGCCAGTACCCGGCGGCGAACCACACGTTTATCCTGCGCGAGATCAAGCAACTGCGCGCGATGGGCCTGGAGATTCGCGTCGCCTCCGTGAGCGCGCCCGACCGCGACGCCGCGCGCATGACCACAGAGGAACGCGCCGAGGTGGCCGCGACATACTACGTGAAAAACGTCGGCCTCGCAGGTGCGTTGTGGATCAACCTGAGCACACTCGTCGCGCGCCCCGCCGGTTATCTCAAAGGACTCGCCTTCGCTCTGAAGCTGGGCAGACTCGATCCGGGAAAGACAGCGCGCAACCTTTTTTACTTCGCCGAATCAATCGTCGTCGGTCGCTGGATGGAGCGCGAGCGGCTGACGCACGTGCACACGCACTTCTCCTCGACGGTCGCCCTGCTCCTGTCGAAGACGTTTCCGTTCAGCATCTCCGCGACGATTCACGGCCCGGCGGAATTTGTTGACCCCGCCGGGTTCCACCTGCGCGAGAAGGTCGCGACCTCGCGCTTCGTCTGCGCGATCAGCAATTACGGGCGCAGCCAGTTGATGCTCGCGGCAGACGCGCGCGACTGGGAGCGGATCGAAGTCGCGCCTCTGGGGATCGAGCCGGAAGTTTTCACGCCGCGCCCGTTTCGTCCTGAGCCGGACGTGTTTGAAGTGATCTGCGTCGGGCGGCTGGCGGCGGTGAAAGCGCAGCGCGTACTCGTCGCAGCCGTCGAACTGCTCGTGCGCGAAGGCCGCGCCGTTCGCCTGCGTCTGGTCGGCGACGGCGCGGATCGTCGTTC
>DASQDV010000534.1:0-8424 GCA_035633995.1 Pyrinomonadaceae bacterium
TCGAAACGCGCGAAGTCAACGCAGCAGGGGACGACTTCGATCTGTTCGGCGCGCGCCAGCCCGCGTTCGACGAGCCAGTCGCGCAAGCGCCGGGTCAGGACGATCAACTGCTCGGAGCGTTTCAGCCCCGCGCGCTCAACCGCCTGCACCGCGCGAAACTGCGGCGAGTCTCTGCGCCACACGCCCGCCTCCTCGTACTCTTCTGCGAGCAGCCCGCGTATGTCGAACAGCAGGCGGACGCGCGACCAGCGACGTGCGAGGAGCGCCATCGCCATCCCCAGATGCCCGCGCGCGTGCAGCACGTCTATCCGGTGGCGGCGTGCGAGCCGCGCCGCCGTCCAAGCGCCGCGCACGAGGTCGTAAGGCGTGACGAGGACGGAAGGGCTTTTGTGATAGGGGAGAGAGAACCAGCGTATGCCGTCCTGTGCGAGGCGCGCGCGCCAGTCGGCTTCGTCGGTCGCCGTCCACGCGCGCCGCCGGTCAGGCTCGAAAGTGAGCAGGAAGACTTCGACCTCGCCGCTCGCGCTCAGTTGTCTGAGGTAGGGCAACACCTGCGTCTGCACCAGCGGCTCGCGAAGCCCGAAGTAACAGAGATAGAGTGTGCGTAAAGGCATTGCTTTCGGGAAATTCTTTCGCCGCGCCGTCTATCGGAAGACTCTACTATTGCGCGGGCTTCGTCCCGTTCGATGAGACTTTGCGACCGACGAGGCTGAGGCCGCTCTCGGTGGAGCGTTTGATCTCCGCGATGCCTGCGCTCTGCATCGCGGCGGAGACATCCGGCTCGGTCTGCGGCTGATCGTATTGCGGCGCGAGCATGTCGAACGTGTCCATCACCGCCCACGCGTAACGCTGCTTGACGTTCAGTTCGGGTTCCTCCACGTAGTTGGCGATGGGGATGGCGAACTGCAAGAAGCGTTTGGCAAGGGGCAGGCGGAAGGCCACTTCGCTCAAGGGGAAGAGGACGGGCATGGCGGCGCGAATCGTCGAGAGCAGAGTCTTCTGCCCCAACTTCTTCGTCAGCGGGCGAATGATGTACTTGGAATGAAGCAGCGTGTACTTGCGCTTCTCGTAAATCGTGTAGGCGATGCGCCCGCCCGCCTTCAGGACGCGCGGCAGCGAGCGCACGGACTTCAAAGGGTCGGGCGTGTGCTGGATAACGCCGATGCAATAGACGCCGTCGAAGACGCCGTCGCGGAAAGGCATCTCGTAGATGCTCGCCTGCACGAAATGGACGCGGGGGTTGCCTTTCAGATTATCGCGCGCCGCTTCGATGGCGTTGCTGATGTCCATGCCGACCACTTCGGCCTCGGTGCGCGCGCAGACATCGAGGAAGCGACCCGCGCCGCAGCCCGCGTCCAGAATCCACTTGCCCGCCATCCATTCGGGCGACCATTCGGTCTCGGTGTAAAAGCGTTTGTGCGAGAGAAGCGTGCCGTTGGCCGAGTCGAGTTGTTCTAGCCGGAAGCGATTCCACTGGTAGCCGAAAGAAGAGGCGTAGTTGTCGTCGCCGATGAAGCGCGGGATGCCCGACCTGACGGGGTAAGACTTCGCGCACGGCGCGCAATGCAACTCGCCCGTCTCGACATTGCCCTCCGCGTCGCGTTCGACCGACGCGCCGAGCGACAGTTCGCCGCGACACTTCGGGCAGCCCAACACTTCCAGCAATTTCATCTGCATAAAAAAACCCTGCCAGTAGTCAGTCGTCCGTTGTCAGTTGTTCAATCAAATCTTTAGCAACGTGTGTGATTGCCACATGCAACTGACAACTGACCATGACAACTGACGGCCTTACATTTCGCTTTCTCTTACCAGCGGCTGACGATGTAGTACAGCCCGTTCAAATTGCCGTGAATGTCTCTGCCCTTGTCGTCGGAGACGAGCGTGCCGCCGCCCGCCTCGATCATGGGGCGGAAGATGTCTGTCGTCGAACCGGGCACGATCTCGATCATCACGACATGGCCGCCCGGCTTCATGTGCCGCTTGATCGAAGCGTAGAACTTCTTGTGCAGAATCCAGTCGGGGTCGAAGGCGCGGATGTCGGTGTCGGTCGCGCTGTTCGGCAAAGCGTTCGGCGGGTTGCTGATAACAATATCGAACTGCTCGGACTCCGGCATCTGATCCAGCACGTCCGAGAGATAGATGTTCACTTTGTCTTCGACGCCGTTGTACTTCGCCGTGTACTTCGCCACCTCGACCGCCGCCGGGTTGATGTCGGCGAGCGTTATCTTTTCGCAGAAGCCGTTGGCAAGGAGCGAGTAGGCCATGTAGGCAGGCCCGGAACAGAGTTCGTAAATTTTTTCCACGCGCGCGAAGCCGAGTTCGAGCAGGATGCGGCAGATGTTCATGGCGAGCGCCGGGCCGCCGCCGTTCAAGTCCTGCCGGTCGAAGACGACGAGGCCGTTGTAGACGCCGCCGATCTCCATGTCCTTGAACTGGCCGCCGGAGATTTTGCGGACGATCTTCTTTTTCAGCACCTTCAACAGCATCGAGGCCGGATAGGTGTCGTCCAGCAAACGCTGGTTCAGGTACGGCTCGAATTCGCCCGGATTGATCATCCGCGACTTAAAATCTGTCTGCCCGTTCTTCTGTTCACTCATTAAGCTGCCCATCCTCCCTAACCCATCTTTCCCCTTGAACTGCCGCCGCGAAAATTTTCAGCCCCAAAGGGGCGGAATACAATAGCCTGTGGCAACGTCACAGGAAACTGTGAAGCGAATCATCAAGCCCCGCAAGGGGCGAAATAATTCTATTATTTTATCAGCACAACTTATTTCGCCCCTCGCGGGGCTTAACGTCTCTAACCTTTGCACCTGTGGCGGCGCGAACCTGCGTTCGCTCTGCCACAGGCTGTTACATTTCGCCCCTTCGGGGCTGGCTAGCCCCTTCCTCACTGGCGAGTTTTCTCTCCCGATGTGACGGCTCGGCGGGCGCTCTATTTCCTGATGATGAAATTGCCGAGCGCCAGCACGTCGAGGCCGGAACTGAAGAAGGTGCGCAGGGCGTCGCGCGGCGAGTTGACGACGGGTTCGCCCTTCAAGTTAAACGACGTGTTCATCACGACCGGCACGCCGGTCTTTTCGCCGAGCCGCTTGATCATGTCGTAGTAGAGCGGGTTGACCGAGCGCCTGACGGTCTGCGGGCGCGTCGTGCCGTCAACGTGGACGACCGCCGCGATATCCTTCTTCTTCTCTTCCTTCACAGGGAACGTCATGATCATGAACGGCGCATACTGCGCGCCTTCCATGTATTCGCTCGCCACCTCTTCGATCATGCTCGGCGCGAAAGGCCGCCAGTCGTCGCGGTACTTGACGGCGGCGTTTACGTTCAAATTCATCTCGCGGTCGCGCGGGTCTGCGAGAATCGAGCGCGCGCCGAGCGCACGCGGCCCCCACTCGGCGCGTCCCTGAAACCAGCCGACCATCTTCTTGTTGGCGAGTTCGCTCGCCACCGTCTCGATCAGTTCCTCGCGCGTCACCTTCTGGTAACGCACTTTCGTGATAGCGAGCGCCGCTTCGATCTCTTCGTCCGTGAAGCCCGCGCCCCAGTAGGCGTGCTCCATCGCCTTCGGTTGCAGGTCGTGGCCGAGCCGCCGGTAGCCCACGTAGGCCGCGCCGAGCGCGCCGCCCGCGTCGCCCGCCTCCGGCTGGATGAAGATGTTGTCCACCAGACCCGAACGCGCGATCTTGCCGTTCATCACGGCGTTCAGGGCGACGCCGCCCGCGAACGCGACGTTGCGGCAGCCCGTCATCTCAAGCGCGCGACGGAGGAACGAGAAGCCGAAGTCTTCGACCAGTTTTTGCAGGTCGGCGGCGATGTTGCGGTGCCGGTCTTCGAGCGGCTCGTCGGGCAGGCGCGGCTGGCCGAGACGCTCGACGAGCGACGGGTGATAGCCGAGCCACGCGTCGGACGAGCCGCCGGGACGGCTGATCTGGTTCAAGTCCATGTAGAGGCGTTCGGGATCAACCAGTCCTTTGAAGAGGTTCTGCGGCGTGCCGTATCCGGCCAAACCCATGAGCGAACCCTCGTCGCTCAGTTTCAGGAACTGGTGGATCGTCCAGTAGACCTCGCCGATGGAGAAGTCGAGCCGCTCTTCGAGCATCTTGAGTTCGCCGTTCTTGCCGTGCGAGATGGTCGCGCTCAGGCCGTCGCCGCTGCCGTCCCAGGTGATGACGGTCGCCTCGCTGAAGCCGCTCGCGTAGTAGGCCGAAGCGGCGTGCGACAGGTGGTGATCGACGCGGAAGAAAGGAATCTTGTCCACGTCCAGACGAAACTTGCTGCGGAAGCCCGCCTTCTGGTTGGCCTCTTCCTCCCAGGGCTTGAGCATCACGTCGAACAATCGCAGCCCCTTCTTCACCCCGTTCTTCGAACGGTTCAGGCGGCTCGTCAGGCCGTAGGCCATGCGCTTGACGGCGGTGTTGTTGACCTTGACCCAGCGCTCGTTGGCGAGGAAAGGATCGTTCGACCACGCGATGGCGTCGAGCCGCTCGGGCGTGATACCGGCGGTTTCGAGGCAGAACTTGACGGCATGATAGGGGAAATGGCCGACGGCATGCTTGATGCGCACGAAGCGTTCTTCGCCCGCCATCGCCACGATCTCGCCGTCGCGCAGGAGCGCCGCCGCCGGGTGGTGCGCATCGCCCGCCGACGCGTTCGAGTGAAACTTTCCGCTGACCCCGAGCACGTAAACCGGTTCGGGTGTGCCGCCGTTATTATTCGCTGACATTCGACTCTCCTTCACACTGCCCGCCGCCAACCCGCGTGCGCCGCAGATGCCTGCGCGCTCAACGCGCGCGAAGCCTCTTCGATAACGCGACACAAATTGACGGCGTGCCCCTTATGTTAAGCAACCCTTTCGACCGCGTCGCCCTGTGCGTGCGCCTCGCGGCGCGCCAGTTCGCGGTAGAGACCCTCCCACTGCGGGATGGTCAATTCGCTGCGGAAGCGCCCCCACGAACTACGAAAGCCGTGCTCGCCGAGCGTGCGCCGCCGCTCCGCATCGTCGTGCAGCACACACATCGCGTCGCGCAACTCCTCGACCGCGCCCGAAGTGAACAGCAAACCGTCCGCGCCGTCCTCGATGATCTCCGGGATCGGGCCGACGCGCGAGGCCGCGCAGGGCAGACGCTTGAACATCGCCTCGACGAGCGCGATGCCGAAGCCCTCGAACAGGCTCGGGAAGACGTAAGCGTCCGCCATTTCCAGACACGCGCCCACGTCCGAGCGCCGACCAAAGAGTCGCAGGCGGTCTGCGACGCCGAGTTCCGTGGCTGACTGTTGGAGGCCGGGGGCGAGCGGCCCCTCGCCCACGATCACCAGATAAGCATTTGGCCGTGTCGCGGCCAGTTGCGCGAAGGCGCGCAGCAGGTAGGCTTGCCCCTTCTGCGGGTCGAGCCGCCCGACGGTGATATAGACGAAGGCATCTTCGGGGATGTCGAAAGACCTGCGGAGAGCGCGAGGCTCGTCCGGCGCACAACGTAGCGTGTTGGGGTCAACGGAATTGTAAATCACCCGAATCCTTGATGCCGCGACGCCGAGACGATCCATAGTGGACTGCCGGACAAAATGCGAACAGGCAACAAAGTTGGGATTTGACCATCGGGCAGATACTTTGTCAAGCCAACGCAAGCCGTTGATTTTCATGGGCGACCAATTCATCCCGCGCACGGTCTCGGGGTCGTAGTTGGGCGCTTGCAGCGACGTGATGAGCGGCAGTTTGGGCGCGACGCGGCGGTGCGCGAAGCGCGTGCTGAGGTCTGCGTCGAAGAGCCACGTGTGGAGGCAGTCGGGTCGCTCCTCGCGAATCAGGGGGGCGAGGCGGCGGGCGGCGGCGAGCCAGGGGTACTTGCTCGTCAGGCCGAGACCGATGACGCGGTGGCCTGCGCGCCTGATCTGCTCTGCGAAGAAATCCTTCGGGCGGAGGTGGCAGACGACGTGCTCGAATTCCGACTTCGACGTGTTGCAGACCACGTCCACGAGTTGGCGTTCAGCGCCGCCGCTCGCCAGCGAAGTTACGACGTGGAGAATACGTATGGGCATCTTAAAACAGGCTTGTGATCGTAACTAATCTCGGCTCGCGCCCCGCGCTCGCGTCGTGCGCGAGACTGCGTTGGCGTCGTGCGCGACGCGCGGCAACCTGGCCGTGCGCGGCGAAAGCGTTCGTCAGTGATTTTCGTAAACGAGCCGCGCGCGGCGTCGTGCGCGCAGCCGCTCGACGAGCGACGCGCCGAGCAGAGAGCCGAGGGCGACGCGCCACGCGCGCCCTTCGAGCGGGTAGAGCCTGAGCGCCCTGAGCGCCTCGCGCCGCGCGCGCCCCATTTCGAGCGCGTTGTAATAGACGGTCGCCACGCCCGCGTGCTGGCGCGCGACGGCATGGCGGCGCAGCCAGAAGGAGATCGAAGGGTCGGCCTCGAAGGCCAGCTTCAACCCGTGACAGTTGGAGTCGAGCATGCGCTCCGGGTAGTTGGAACTCGTGTTGGTGCGGTGCACGCGGAAGGAGGCCAGCACCTCCGGCAGATAGAGGACGCGGAAGCGGCGCGCGACGCGCAGCCAGGCTTCGTAGTCTTCGACCCGCACGTCCTCGTTAAAGCCGCCGACCTCCAGCAGCTTTTCGCGCCCGAACAGGTTGGTGGGCGACGGCGGCATGTAATCCATCAGGAGCAGGTCGCGGTAGATGTCGCCGCCGCGATAACGGTACTGTCGCCCGAAGCGGTCGAGCCGCTGCCCCTCCGCGTCGATGATATAAGAGTCGGAGTAGCACGCGCCGACGCGCTCGTCGCCCAACTCGGCGAGCGCCGCAACCTGCCGCTCAAGCTTTTCGGGCGCCCACAGGTCGTCCGAGCCGATGTAGGCGAAGTAGTGGCCGCGCGCGAGGCGCAAGCCCTCGTTGAGCGTCCGGCATAAACCCCGGTTCTCGCGCGCGATGAGGCGTGCGCGGGCGTCGCCGCGCTCGTCGAGCAGGCGCGTCAGGCGCTCGACGGAGTCGTCACGCGAACCGTCGTCTATGACGATCAACTCAAGATTCGCGTAGGTCTGCGCGAGCACGCTCGCGACGGTCGCTTCGACGTAGGGCGCGTGGTTGTATGAGGGGATGACAACGCTGACGAGTGGTGTTTGACTCACGGGCAAAATTAAATCCTGTCATGTCGCGCGGCTCTCTCGGCGCTGCTCTTTCGCACGGCGCGGTGTCTGTCCGATGCCGCGAGGCTTCGACCTTTGTGAACGCCTCTCCTGATGTTCAACACGCGCGCGACATAGGAGACTAACATAAACGGCGAAGCCGCCCAAACGGGCGACCGGCGCAAGTTATGGCTCGTTGACGCCGTGCGTCAGCGCGCCCCCTGCCGTGCGCCGGCCTCCGGCAACGCGTGGTCGAGCCGACCCGCGAAATAAGCGATGGTCTTGACCAGCCCCTCCTGCAAAGGGACGAGCGGAGACCAGCCGAGCAGCGATTGCGCGCGCGAAATGTCGGGCTGGCGCTGGCGCGGATCGTCCTGCGGCAGCGGCAGATACTTGACGCGCGCCTCCTGCCCGCACAACCTGACGATCTCCTCCGCCAACTGCCGCATGGTGAACTCGTTCGGGTTTCCCAGATTCACCGGCTCGTGCACGTTCGCGCCCGCAGGCGTCGGCTCGACGTTCATCAAACGCACCAGCCCCTCGATGAGATCGTCCACGTAGCAGAACGAGCGCGTCTGCTCGCCCGTGCCGTAGATGGTCAACTCCTCGCCGCGCAAAGCCTGCACGATGAAGTTCGACACGACGCGCCCGTCGTTCTCCAGCATACGCGGGCCATAGGTGTTGAATATTCGCGCGATGCGCGTATCCACGCCGCTCTGCCGGTGGTAGTCCATCATCAGCGTCTCGGCGAGGCGCTTGCCTTCGTCGTAGCAACTGCGGATGCCGATGGGGTTGACGTTGCCCCAGTAGGATTCGGGTTGCGGGTGCATCTCCGGGTCGCCGTACACCTCGGAGGTCGAGGCTTGCAGAATGCGCGCACGCACGCGCTTGGCAAGCCCGAGCATGTTGATCGTGCCCATCACATTCGTCTTCACCGTCTTGACGGGGTTGAACTGGTAATGGACGGGCGAGGCGGGACAGGCGAGGTTGTAAATCTGCTCGACTTCGAGCAGGACAGGCTCGGTCACGTCGTGGCGGACGAGTTCGAAGCTGTGATGGTCGAGCAAATGAAAGACGTTCTCGCGCCTGCCCGTGAAGAAGTTGTCGAGGCACAAGACCTCGTGCCCGTCGCCGAGCAGACGCTCGCACAAGTGCGCGCCGAGGAAACCGGCGCCGCCTGTCACTAGTATTCTCATATTCTCTTTACCCCGTTTGGCCGTGCCCTCACGACGGTCAACTTAAGCGCAAGCGGAGAGTCTAAACCGTCGCGCGGAGAGTTCAAAGCAGCAGGACTCTTCCAGCGAGCGC
>DASQDV010000535.1:0-4438 GCA_035633995.1 Pyrinomonadaceae bacterium
GGCGGAAGCTCCTTCGCCGTAAACACCGTCCAGAGCACGGCGAGCAGGAAGACCACCGCGCCGATCTTAAACGAGTACTGCACGGTGAGCGGGATGCCGCTCGGCGTCGTGCCCGTCACGCCGTACTGGCGGAAGAGGAACGGCAGCGCGTTAGCCATCGTCGCGCCGATGCCGATGAAGAACGATTGCATGACGAACCCGGCGGTGCGCTGGTCAACGTTCAGCTTGTCGGCGACGAAAGCGCGAAACGGTTCCATCGAGACGTTGATGCTCGCATCCAGAATCCAGAGCAGCCCCGCCGCCATCCAGAGCACGGACGAATCGGGCATGAAGAAGAGGGAGATGCTGGCGAGTATCGCGCCGACGAGAAAATAGGGGCGGCGACGACCGAGGCGATTCCACGTCCGGTCGCTCATCGAGCCGACGATGGGCTGCACGAGAAGCCCCGTCATCGGGCCGGCCAGCCAGAGCAGCGGCACGTCGTCGGGACTTGCGCCGAGGTACGTGTAGATGCCGCTCATGTTGGCGAGTTGCAAGCCCCAGCCGAACTGGATGCCGAGGAATCCGAAACTCATGTTCCAGATTTGCCAGAAGCTCAGACGTGGCTTTTGCTGCGTCATCTCTCTTACTCCTTCGAGTTTAGCGGATAGCTATTAGCCGTTAGCCGTTAGCCGTTAACTTTGAAATCATGACAGCGCGATCAACTTTCATTTGCATGAACGACCTTAGAAGCTCTCTTTAAAGCCCCGAGGGGGCGAGATGCAACAGCTTGGGGCACCGCCCCAGGCAACAAGTCGCGTGATATGCAAGCCCTGTAAGGGCGAAATAGTCGTCACCGTTATCCTATATGTCGCCCTTTCAGGGCTTACCTGATCTTTTCTAATCCTTACCCGGCGCGATGCGCCGGGCTATTACACGGACGCCCCTTCGGGGCTTCGATAAATTTGTCAGACAGTCTCTTAAATTCAGACAGTCTCTTAAATAACGGTTGCCGTCTGACAGCTAACAGCTAATGGCTGGCAGTTATCTCGCGTACAGATTGATATCTTCTATAACCACATCGCGGTCGAGCGAGAGCGCGAACAGAAGCGTGCGCGCCATGTTGCGGACGTGGATGGCGCCCGCGCGCGGCTCAAGGTCTCCGCTCGTGTGGTCAACAGCGACGATGCCGGGGCAGAAGTTGAAGACGCGTATGTTCGCGCCCGTTTTGCGCGCGTGGTCGCGCAGGGATTCCGCGTAGCCAAGCAGGCCGAACTTCGAGGCGCAGTAGGAAGGCACGTCGGCGTAGCCGTGCTTGCCCGCCTGCGAAGAGACGTTGACCACGTCGCCGAAGTCTTCGCGGATCATGTAAGGCAGCGCAGCACGCACAAGCCACATCGCGCCGCGCAGGTTAGTCTCGAACACCTTGTCCCAACCCGCTTCCGTGATGCCCTCGACCGTCTCGGGCACGGCCAGCCCGGAATTGTTGACGAGCACGTCTATCGCGCCGAAGCGTTCGGCGGTGTGGCGCACGAGCGATTCGGTCTCTCCGAGATCGCGTATGTCGAAGGCGTAAGGGTGGACGCGCTCCGCGCCCGTCTGCGCGTTCAATTCGTCCGCCGTTCGCTGCAACACATCTTCGCGCCGCGACGCGATGACGACGGCGCGCGCGCCCGACTCGGCCAACACTGCGGCGAACGCGCGCCCGATGCCCGTGCCGCCGCCCGTGATGAGCGCGACCTGCTCCGACAGAGGTTTATTGCGTAGTGCCATCGTTCACCTGTCGCCGCCCTGCGTGTGCGCGGCTTCGTCTATCTCGTCTATCTCAGCGCGCCGGAAGGTTCGTCAAAACACTTGCCGAACGCGCGGGCAAAGTGAGTTTCAACATGCCGCCCGTCACGCGCGCGTTCCTGACGGTATCGAGCCGATCATCGAGTTCGGCATCGCCTGTGAAGCGCGCGGGCGCGACGCTGAACTCCAGCGTGGCGGGCTTCGTGTCGTTGTTCAAGACGACGACGACCGCGCCGCGTTCCGAGACGCGCGCGTAGGCGTACTGCTGCCCGGCGGCGCGCAGGGTGACGAGCGAGCCGCGACGGAGCGGTTCGAGTTCCGCGCGGAGGCGCGCCATGCGCCGCGTGTGGTCGAAGATGTCCTGCTCTTCCGCAGTGCGCCCTGCGCGCGTGAAGGCGTTTCGCCGGTCGCCGGGAAAGCCGCCGGGGAAGTCTTGTCTGGTGGTAGGCTCGTCCGCGCCCGTCATCGCGATCTCGTCGCCGTAGTAAATTTGCGGCACGCCGCGCGTCGTCAAAAGAAACGTGTGCGCGAGTTTCAAACCGGCGACGGTAGCGTTCGGCTCACTCATAAAACGCCCGTCGTCGTGGCTGCCCACGAGCGTCACGAGCAGATCGGGATTCGTGTAGAGGTAATCTTTGGCGAGCAGTTGCGCCACGTCTTTGACGGGCTTGCCCGAAGCGAAGGCGTGGCGCGCCGGGTAAAAGAGCGGGAAGTCGAGCAGCGAGTCGAGACCGGAATCCACGCCGTCGAAGCGCGTGCGCCCGCCCTGAAAGAAAGAGACGTGCGTGACATCACCGTCCTTCACTTCGCCGAAGACGCGCACCTGCGGAAACTCGCGCTTGATCGCCGCCGTCCAATCGCGCCAGAAATCATTGGGGACGTATTGCCAGGTGTCTTCGCGTATGGCGTCCAGACCCGTCACGCCGATCCACCAGAGCGTGTTCTGTATGAGGTAACGCCGCGTCTCTTCGTCGTCCTGATTGAAGTCGGGGAGGAAGTCCAGAAACCAGCCCTGCATCGTCGCGCGCTTCGTCTGCTCGTCCGGGCGCGGGTCGTGCAGCACCCACGTCTCGAAGACGTTGGCAAGGTGACGCTCGCGCGTGCCGTTGAACCAGGTGGGCGTCGGCTGATCCGCAACCCAGGGGTGATACGGCCCCGTGTGATTGACGACGCTGTCCTGAATGATCTTGATCCCGGCCTTGTGCGCTTCTTCGACAAGTTCGCGCAGTTTGGCGAGCGTGCCGAAGTGTTCCTCGACGGCATAGAAATCCTGCGCGTTGTAGCCGTGAAAGCCCGTACTTGGCTTCCCTTCCTTCAATTCGATCTCGTTCAGGCGATCATAATTGTCGTACCAGGGGCTGAGCCAGACGGCGGTGACGCCGAGTTCTTTCAAATATGGCAGGCGGTTGATGACGCCCTGCAAATCGCCGCCGTGATAGTAGAACTTGTTCGTGCGATCATAGATGCCGCGCGACTGCGCCGGATTGTTGTTCGCCGCGTCGCCGTCGCTGAAACGGTCGATCATCAACATGTAGATGAGATCGTCGGGCGAGAAGCCTTGAAAGCGCCCCGCACGCGCGAGCGGCGCGAGTATCTCGAACTGCGCTTCAATCATCCCCGCCGGAGTCGTGGCGCGCAGGCGACGCGCGCCCGGCGCGGCCTGCGGGTCAATCATTACGTCCACGAAGATGTACGTGCCCGCCGCGTTGATGCGCGTGAGTCCGGCGCGCACGCCTGCGCCGACGGCCTCGACGCGCGCGCCCGACAAATTCCGCCCGCGCAACATGACGCGCACAGGATTCACAGTGCTCCCCGTCCACCAGCTCGGCGGCTCGACTTTCACAACTTCCGGCGCGCCCTGTGCGACGGCGGCGGAGGCGGCGGAGAAAGAGAGGGCGACGAGAATTGCGAAGTGTGTAAAGGTAGCGCGACGTGCAGTGTTCATGGAAAATTTATAAGCCGCCCGTTTGTTAGTGCGAATCGAAGCACGAGAAAAACATAAAGGCCCGGATGCTTAAAGACTCAAACGCCTGCCCGCTTTCTTTCGTCCTACACCCTTTCGCCTTCGTCTTTGCGTCTAATGCTCGTCCGATTTGAGATCACTCACTTCCGTCTTCAAGTTGCGCCCGTAGAGCGCGGTCAATTCTTTGAGACGGTCGCGTACCTTGACAGTGAGCGCGCCCGACGCGTAGCGCCAAGACCAGTTGCCGGAGGTGCTGTTGGGGAGATTCATGCGCGCGTCGCGGCCTAAGCCGAGCACGTCTTGCAGGGGGATGATGGCGATGTTGCCGACCGAGGCGAGGACGGCGCGGATGAAGTCCCAGTGTATCTCTGTGCCGTCGGAGTTGAGATAGTCGAGACAGAAGCGGCGTTCGCGTTCGATCTGTTCGGGCTTGCGCGTCGAACCCGCGCCCGCCGCAGACTCGAACCAGCCGACGGTCGTGTCGTTGTCGTGTGTGCCGGTGTAGACGGCGACGTTGCGATGGTAGTTGTGCGGCAGATCGATGTTCTTGCTGTCGCCGCCGAAGGCGAACTGGAGTATGCGCATGCCGGGGAAGTTGAAATCGTCGCGCAGGGCTTCCACATCGGGCGTGATGACGCCGAGGTCTTCGGCGAGGATGGGCACGTCGCCGAGCGCACTTTTGATCGCGGTGAAGAGTTCGCGCCC
>DASQDV010000536.1:0-1879 GCA_035633995.1 Pyrinomonadaceae bacterium
GCAGGACGAAGTCGAGATCGTGAAGACGGCTGACGTGTCGGTCGTCGTGCTCGTGCCCGGCATGGGCGACGACGTGCAGGCGCTCAAGGCGGGCATCATGGAGATCAGCGACGTGTTCGTCATCAACAAGGCCGACCGCGAAGGCGTCCTCCGCACGGAGAAGGAACTCGAAGCGATGCTTTCGCTGACCATGCGCCCAGACCTCTGGCAGCCGCCCATCGTGAAGACCGTCGCGACCGAGAACAAAGGCATCGAAGAACTGGCCGACGCCATTGCGAGCTATCGCGCGTACCAGCAAACGGCTGAAGCGAGCATCGAGCGTCGCACTTCGATTGCGCGCTGGCGCATCCTCGAACTGCTCCGCGAAGAACTCGTCACGCGCGCCATGTCGCGCGACGGAGCGCACACGCAACTCGACGCGCTCGCCGCCGACGTAGCCGAAAAGCGCCGCGATCCTTATTCGGCGGTGGAAGAGATTTTGAAAGGCGTTCGCGGGCAGTAGTCCATAGTCGGGTGTTTTAATGTGACCCGACTTTAGTTTCAATCTTTAGAGGGTAAGCCACCCGCTCACATGCAACGGACAACAGGCTACTGACAACTGACAGATCAGATGAAGATAGAGCATATCGGAATCGCCACGCATAAGATTGATGATGCGTTGAAGTTTTGGCGCGATGCGCTGGGCTTAAGCGTGGTTGAGACGGAAGAAGTTGCGGAGCAGGGCGTGCGTGTGGCGATGTTGCCGGTGGGCGAGCCGCGCGTCGAACTGTTAGAGCCGCGGAGCGACGAGTCGCCCGTCGCAAAGTTTTTGCAGAAGCGCGGCGCAGGGATTCATCATATCGCCGTGCGCGTGGACGACATACGCGCCTCACTTGAGCGTTTGAAGGAGCAGGGCGTGCGTTTGATTGACGATTCGCCGCGCGTTGGCGCGGGCGGTTGCCTCGTGGCATTCGTTCACCCGGCGGCGGCGGGCGGCGTCTTGCTCGAACTCGTAGAGCACACATCCGCCCGGCATGATTCTGGAAAAGGGGACATATAGATTTTGCATTCAACTAAAAGAGCCATCCTCGCGCTCGCCCTCCTCCTCGTAGTTCCGGCGAGCCTCTCGGCGCAAAAAACTCGACGCGGGCGCAGCCAAAGCGCGCCGACGCCAAAGGTCGCGCCGCGCACGACGACAACAACGCCCGCCGCTGCTGTCCCGGCGCAAAAGCAACAGGGCGTTAATTTGTCCGCGCAAGACATGTCGCTGCTCATCGAAGGACTCGGCGTGCCGCCGCAGACGCGCGCGCAACTCGCCGGAAGCGCGGAGGAACGCAAAGCGTTTGCCGCCGACATCCGCGAGATGTTTTCCGTCGCGGAAGAGGCGCGGGCGACAGGAATAACCGCGCGCCCTGACATTAAACTTCAGATGGAACTCTCGCGCGCTTTCGTCGTCGCGCGCATGTATTCGAAGAAGCGGCAGGCGGAGGGCGCAGCGTCGCCGGAGCAGGTCGCCTCCAAAGAAGAGGTCGCGGCCTTCGTCAAAGAGGCCGGGCAGGAGCAGAAGTTTCAGGAGTTCATGCAGGACTATTTGAAGAACCGCCCGCAGTCGGAGCAGGCGACTGCGCTGACGGACGAGGAGCGCGAAAATTTGCGGCAGCAGTGGGGCAATATCATGGTGAGCGCGCGCAAGGGCGTCGCCGCCGGGGTGGATCGAGAGCGCGGCACCGAAGTGATGTTGATGTACCAGCATGCGCGACTGCTGGCAAACGAATATTTCAAGCAGACGCTCGCGGAGCGCACGAAGGCGACCGATCAGGAGATTGACGCCTACTTCGCCGCGCACCCCGAAATTGATCCGAAACAGACGAAGGCGAAGGCCGAAGAGGTGCTGGCGAAG
>DASQDV010000537.1:0-1838 GCA_035633995.1 Pyrinomonadaceae bacterium
CGTCTCGCTGCCCGCGAGATATTTGAGTTTGGTCGCCGTGCGCAGCGGCGGATAGAACTCTATGTGAAAGTGGTAGTGCGAGTAGTCGCCGCCGTCTGTGGGTCGCTGGTGCAAGACCATCATGTAGGGGAACGAGAGGTCAAACAGTTTGTCGTAGGCGACGAGGACACACTTAATGATCGAGGCGAGCGCGCGTTGCTCCGCGTCGCTCATGTCGGTCAGGGCTTGCAGGTGGCGCGTGCTCGTGATGTGGACTTCGTAAGGGTAGCGCGCGAAGAACGGGACGTAGGCCGCAAACGCTTCATTCTCGGCGACGACGCGCCGCCCGTCCGTGCGTTCGTCGGCCAGGATGTCGCAGAGCAGGCAGCGCCCGGTTTCGTCTTTGTGCGCGCGCGCCTGTTCGAGTTCGCGCTCGACGCGCGGCGGGACGAACGGGTAGGCGTAAATCTGTCCGTGCGGGTGGTGGAGCGTGACGCCGATGGCCTCGCCCTTGTTCTCGAAGATGAAAACGTAGCGGACGAATTCGTGCGCGGCGAGCGCGCGGAAGCGATCCGTCCAAACCTGCACGAGTTTGTAAATCTGTTCGACCGGCTCTCCGGCGAGCGTCGAGGTGTGCTTCGGCGTGTAGACGAGCACTTCGCAGACGCCTACGGCGGGGCGCACGGGGTAAAGCTCCGACGTTTCGACGGCGGGCGCGGGCGGCTCGGTCTGCAAACTCGGAAAACGATTTTCGAAGGCGACGATGTCGTAAGTTGGTTCGGGAATCTCTGTGGGAAAGCCGCCCGGCTTCGTCGGGCAGAGCGGGCAAAAATCTGCGGGCGGCAAAAACGTGCGCGCCTGCCGGTGCGTGGCCGTCGCCACCCATTCGCCGAGCAGCGGATTCCAGCGAAGTTCAGACACGTCTTTCCTCCGTCGCCTGCGGCTCGGCCTGCGGCTCGGCGTTTCGCGCCGCCGGAGACTTTTCCGCGCCCTCGCCCGCACCGGAATTTGCCGGCGCTACAGTCTCTTCGTCAAAGGTGTAGAAGACGAGGTAGCGTCCGTCTTCGAGGGTGATCTGCCTCCGTTGCATGCCGCTCCTGTTTTTGGTCTGACGTGTTGGTTGCGCAATTTTGCAGCGCTAGAGAGTTTAACCGACTGCGCGAACTATTTCATTTCCGACGACGACCTGCGCGGCGACCGAAGCGCGCCCGTGCCCTTTGCAGCACCAGCAGCGGCGGCGACGACGGGCGCGGGCTTCGCAAGCGTCGAAGGGCTGCCCCATTCGACGCGCGGCCAACCGCGCCGCCAAAGCAGGCGATCCATGAGCATGATGCGGCGCACGTCGCGGTCGCCCGCGATGTTTGATTCGACGTTTCGTTTGCCCGCGTCAATCGCGTGATAGATGATCCAATCGTCGCCCGCCGCGTCGCGTATGACGGAGTTGTGACCGGGCGCGATGAAGCGCGTGTTGAGTTCGAGGATAACGCTTTGCGGCTCGCCCGTCGCCTGTGCGAGCGTCTCGAAAGGCCCCAAGGCCGAGCGCGAGCGCGCGACCATCACGGCGTAGTGCGCCTTGTCGCCGCAGCAGTTGTCGCCGGAGAAGAAGAGATAATAAAAGCCGTCGCGATGCGTTACCCACGCGCCCTCGATGAGCCGCTGGTAGTTGGCCGGGTCTTCGGTCTTGATGGGAAACACGACTTCGCGCGGCGTGGTGCCCAATTTGAAACTCACGCGGTCGGCGGCCAACTCCTGCACGCGCAAAGGCTCGAAGCCCGAACCCCAGTAGAGCAGGCGCTTGCCCGTCAGCGGATCGTCGAAGGCCATCGGGTCGATGTTGACGAACGACTTGCCGCACTTCA
>DASQDV010000538.1:0-11392 GCA_035633995.1 Pyrinomonadaceae bacterium
GCGAACGCCACTAACGGATTCAACAACACTTCGCCGTCAACCATCCGTCTGACCAACAACAACGTCTATCGCAACGCCACCGGCATCAACGGCAACGGCACCTACCAGAGCTTCGGCAACAACAAGGTGATCGGTAACACGGTGGATGTCAACGGCACGACCACCATCGGGAACGTCTCTGCCACAAACTCCCGGTAGAGAGGGCAGGCGCCGCGCGAGACGCACATCTCGGCGGCGCGCAACTAATGTTTTCAACCGTTCCCTCACCGCATATCTATCTAGCCTGTGGTGAGGGAACTTGCTTTCCTCAGTTCATGGCCGGGGCGCACCCCCAGGTCGTGAATGTGCAACAGCTATAAGGAGACCATCATGACAAAGCAACATCCCACGTTAAAAGTTTTCCTCCTCGTCGTGTTCGTCCTCGCCCTGTCGGCCGCAGCGCAGGCGCAGGCGACGCGCACCTGGGTGTCGGGCGTCGGCGACGACGTGAACCCGTGCAGCCGCACTGCCCCCTGCAAGACCTTCGCCGGCGCGATCTCGAAGACCGCTAAAGACGGCGAGATCAGCACGCTCGACCCGGGCGGCTTCGGCACGTTGACGATCACCAAATCGATCACGGTCAACGGCGGCGGCGGCGGTCAGGGCTACGGCTCGGTGCTCTCCGCGCTCGCGCCGCAGGGCTTTCTCATCAACATCACCGATGTGAATGACATTCGCAAGTCGGTAAAACTCAACTGGCTCGACATCAACGGGGCGAGCAGCGGAACCGACGGCATCCGCTTCATCGCCGGCAACTCGCTCGTCGTCGAGAACACAAACATTGACGGCCTGACGGGCGACGGCATCGAGATCGCCGGTCCGGCGTCGGGCACGGTCGAAGTGTTCGTCAGGAACGTGTCCGTCAGGAATTGCGTCGGCACCGGCATGAAGATCACGAGCGCGGGCTCGACCGTCAACGTCTCGGTTGACAGCAGCCAGTTCGCAAACAGCGGCACCGGCGTAGATGTGCAGGGCGGCACGCTCAACATCAGCAACTCGGTCGTCTCCGGTAGCACCAACGCAGGCATCAGCGCGGGCGGAGCCGTCGGCTCGGTGATCAACGCCAACGACAACATAGTCACGAATAACGGCGGCGCAGGCATCACTGCCGCGACGGCGTCCGGCACGGTGCGACTCAACAACAACTCCGTTCACCGCAACGGCACGGGCTTGAATAACTCCGGCGTGATGCAGAGTTGCTCGAACAATAAGGTGTACGGCAACACGACCGACTTGACGGGCGCGGTCGCTGCAATCGCCGCGCCCGGCAGTTGCACACGGTAAACCCTTAGCCGCTTCGGTTTCGTACCGATTTTCCATTCCCTCTCTATCTGTCTGTAATCTGCGGCAGGTAGAGAGGGAATTTGCGTTTATGGGCGTTCGATGACGGGCGCGCTCGCTTTGGGCTGTGGTTGTGCCGCACCTGTTGAGTTGTGTTAGGCTGTGTCGCTTGCGAGCACATCAACCCCAACGCCAATTCAACTTATGAAGTCTATTTTGAAAGCCACCGCTGTGCTGAGCAGCGCGTCGTTCATCAGCGTATTGATGGGGCTGATTCTGGCTAAGGTCAGTGCGACGCTGCTGGGGCCGCAGGGCGTCGGCCTGATGGGGCTGCTGCAAAGCCTTGCCGGGTTGGCCGCGCTCGTCGCCGGAATGGGCGTCGGCGCGGGACTCGTGCGCGCGGGCGCGAAGGCTCTGGCGCAGGAGGACGAGGGGCAGATGTCCGCGCTCGGCGGCGGGGCGTGGCTGTTGTGGTGGACGCTCGGCGGGCTGGCGGCGCTCTTGCTCGTCCTGCTGCGCGCGCCGCTCAGCCGCCTGATGCTCGGCGGCGAGGAGCACTCCGGCGCGGTCGTGCTCATGGCGCCCACGCTGTTGCTGATGCTCGCGACTCTGGTGCAGACGAGTATCCTGAACGCGCACCGCCGCATCGGCGACCTCGCGCGCGTCGCCGTCAAGAGCAGCGTCGCTGGCGGACTCCTGACGGTGTTCTTCATCTGGCGCTGGCGCGCGGGCGGCATCGCCCCGGCGATATTGGCCGCGAGCGTCGCCGGTTGGGCGGTCTCCTATTACTACTTGCGCCGCCTCCGTCGCGCCGGAGAGACGCCTCGCGCGGTCGTGGCGCGGCGCGATGTGTTCGGGGCGGCGCGTGAACTGCTGCGCTT
Source organism: Pyrinomonadaceae bacterium (assembly GCA_035633995.1). Lineage (GTDB taxonomy): Bacteria > Acidobacteriota > Blastocatellia > Pyrinomonadales > Pyrinomonadaceae > JAIVJZ01. The sequence continues at coordinate 2,202 of DASQDV010000538.1, forward strand.
CGGCGCGCCCTACACGGCGAGCATGGTGGTGGGCGGCGGCGTGCAGTTGATCCTTCCGGCGCTCGTGCTCCACAGGCTGGGGCACGACGGCGTCGGCTTCTACCGCGCGGCGACGACGATTTCGGTCACCTATCTCGGCTTCCTCATCAACGCGATGGCGCAGGATTATTACCCGCGCATCTCTGCGGCGAGCGACGACGAGGCCGGACTCACGCGGCTCATCAACGATCAACTGCGGCTCGTCTTGCTCATAAGCGGCCCCATCATCGTCGGCATGCTGGCGCTCGTGCCCTATATCGTGCCGCTGGTCTACTCCGCGCAGTTCGCGCCGACGAGCGACCTGCTCGAATGGCAGTTGATCGGCGACATCTTCAAATTCGCGGCATGGACGATGTCGTTCGTGATTCTGGCGCGCAGCGGCAGCAAGACGTTCTTCCTCACCGAACTGTTCGGCGGCTCCTGCCTGTTGCTGATGAGTTGGTTCGGCATGCGCTGGTTCGGCCTGTCCGGCCTCGGCGTCGCCTTTATTCTGACGTGCGCCTTCTATCTGGTGCTGTGCTGGCGGCTCACCAGAGGCAGTCTCGGCCTGCGCTGGACGACGGAAAACAAGCTGCTGTTTTTAACCTTCGTGCTGGCCGCGATGTTCATACGCGCCATGCCCCACGTCGGGCTGGACACTTTCAGGACGCCGGTGGCGCTCACGCTCGCGGCGGTGCTCGGGCTGTGCAGCCTCTATATTATCTGGCGCGAGATCGGCAGCCTCAAGGGCTTGCGCCTGTGGCGCAAAGCGGCCTGACGCGCACGCGCCGCGCGGCATGGCGGCTCCGGTTTGACGGAAAATCGCGGGCTGTTGCAGGTTTGAGTCGTTGCTTGACGCGCCTGCGGTGGTTGTCTAGACTGGCACGACTTCGGCGCAACAGAGATTCGCTCTATAAATTTCAAGCTGTTTGACAAGTCACGACGCTGCGTCGGAAACTACGCGAGCGCGATGAAAAATTTCGGATGCGATGAACGCAGCCGGGGCGCTTAACCAAGAGCATCGGGTGCAGGTGCTTACCTCACTTAAATAGACCGACCCCTCTTAGGAACCTCATGAACGAGAAACACGGCGCCGGGTCGCTGTTTAGTCAGTTGCGCAACTCCTTCGAGTATCGAACGGGCCTGCGCTTGAAACGGCGGCGCTTCCCGAAAACGGCTGGGGAATTAAAAAGCAGCAGCCTCTATAATGGATGGTGGTATTACTCGGTTGAGCTGATGCCCGGCATGATGGCGCAGGGGGTGTACCCGCCCGACCTGCCGCTGCTGCCGCGCATGATGCTCAAAAGATGCGCGCTGGCCGGAATGTCGTGTCTCGATCTGGGGAGCATGGAAGGGCTCATTCCGGTTTTGATGCGGCGGGGCGGGGCGCAGGCCGTGCTCGCAACCGACGCCATTCCTCACTGCACAGAGAAGATGGGGGCGGTGCAGCATTATTACGGGGTGGATTTCGAATACAAGTCGGTCGGCCTGATGTACGACCTCGACAAGAAGTTGCGCGGGCGGGCGTTTGATCTGATCAACTGCTCCGGCCTGCTCTATCACGTGTTTTCGCCGCTGCTGGTGCTGGCCGGGATGCGCGCTCTGCTCAAGAAGAATGGCCTGTTGATCGTCACCACTAATATCACGCTCGACGACAGCTACGCGATGGAGTTCAATAACGCCGGGCGGATGCAAGCGGAGGCAAATACCTTCTGGTATCCTTCCGTCAAGCTTTTCGACTACCTGCTCCGCTATTTGAAACTGGCTCCGGTTGATTGCCTGTTCTTCCCGCACGCGGCGGCGCGCACCAACGTGAGGTACGTTTTCAACAAGACCTCCGGTTACCTGTCCGTGTTGTGCCGCGCGGTTGACGACGTTCTGCCCACGCGCGGCGACGAATGGATGGCGGAGTCGGCGGAGCATTCGTGGGAGCACCGGGAGTTGACGAATTGGAGGCAGGCCGAGCGTCAACCCATATCGGACATCAAGCACACGGGGCAGCCGGACAGCCGCTATATGCGTGAGGACATCGGGTGCCTCGACCTGTCGATGGCCGCCGCTGAGAGTGTGCCGGTGGTGACGGCGCAGCAAGGATCGGATTCACATTTTTTAAGGCTGGCGGACATGTCCTGAGCCTCGTTTAATTACCGAAGCGAACGCAAACTCTATAGAGCAGCACACTAATGGAAAAGATCGTCATTGTCGGAGACGGCGAAACCGCCGAACTGGCCTACGAATACTTCACACACGATTCGCCGCACGAAGTAGTCGCCTTCAGCGTCGAGCGAGCCTACGCCAAGAAGGAGCGTCTGTTCGACCTGCCGGTCGTTCATTTCGAGGAGTTGGAAAAACTCTACGACCCCGCCGCGCACAAAGCCTTCGTCGCCATCTCGTACACGCAACTCAACCGCGTCCGCGAACGCCTGTTCCGCGAGACGAAGCGCAAGGGTTACGAGTGCGTCTCCTACATCAGCTCCAAAGCCTTCGTCTGGCGCAACGTCGAAGTGGGCGAAAACTGCTTCATTCTTGAGAACAACGTCGTGCAATACGCCGTCCGCATCGGCGACAACGTCGTGCTCTGGAGCGGCAACCACATCGGCCACCAGACGGTCATCAGTGACCACGTCTTCATCTCGTCGCACGTCGTCGTCTCCGGCTATTGCGAGGTGGGCGAGCATTGCTTTCTCGGCGTCAACAGCAGCATCGCCAACAACATCAAGATCGCGCGCGACTGTCTCGTCGGCATGGGCGCAGTCATCCATAAAGACACGGAGGAGCGCAAGGTCTATGTCGGCAACCCGGCCAAGCCGATCAAGGACAGTTTCGCCGTCTTCGGCCTGCAAGAGGAACAGGCATGAAGTGGGTGAAGAAGGGACTGGTTTACAGTCCGGGCGGCGCGGGCGGCTGGGCGCACAACTCCGCGCTTCAACCGACCCCGTATCTCACGCCGGAGAACACGATTCGCGTCTACGTCGGGATGCGCGACGAGGCGGGCGTCAGCCGCGTGGGTTATGTCGAGGTGAGCGCCGACGATCCTTCGGAAGTTGTGCGCGTGTCTGAGCGCCCGGTGCTCGACATCGGCACGCCCGGAGCATTTGACGAGAACGGCGTCGTGCCCTGCGCCGTGGGCTTACGCGCGGACGGCGCGCTCTACCTGTTCTACGCCGGTTATCAACTCGGCCAGAAAGTGAGGTTCTTCGTCTTCGGCGGCCTGGCGACGAGCCGCGACGGGGGCGAGACGTTCGAGCGCTTCGAGCGCGTGCCCGTCTGCGACCGCACCGACGACGAACTCCTGTTCCGCGTCATCCACACGATGATGTACGCGGACGGCAAGTGGAAGGCGTGGTACGGCGGCGGCAGCGAGTTCGAGATTGACGCCGACAGCAAACAGTACCCGAGCTACAACATCCGCTACGCCGAATCGCCCGACGGCATCCACCTCAGCCGCGACTACACCGTCTGCCTCGATACGGCCGGGGAGGAGTATCGCGTCGGTCGCCCGTATGTGATTAAGGACGGCGGCATCTACAAGATGTTCTACGGGTCGAGCACGAAGGCCGAAGGGTACCGTCTGGCCTACGCCGAATCGCCGGACGGCATCAACTGGACGCGCAGGGACGAAGAGGTCGGCATAGACGTTTCGGAGTCGGGCTGGGATTCGCGTATGCAGGGCTACCCGGCGGTCGTCAGCCACAAAGGCAAGACCTACATGTTCTACAACGGAAACGACTATGGCCGGGAAGGGTTCGGCTACGCCGAGTTGGAGCGTTAGCGAGCGCGCCGGTAGCCGGAGGAGCAATATGAAAGAGGCCGTCAAGACTTTCGGCGTCAAAGAATTCAGCCGCCTTTCGTCGGACGTTGACAGGTGCGTCGAAGAGATCAAGATAGTCGGCTACGCGACGCTGCCGCATGTGCTCTCGGCGGCGCAGTTGGCCGAGGCGCGCGAGAAAGTTGATCGCATCTACGAACTACAGGTTGAAGAGGTGGGCGGGGAGTCGCAACTGGCCTCGATCAACGATACCTACAACGCGCGTTGCCCGCTCGCCTACGACGAATTTTTCCTCTCCGTCGCCACGAATTCTTCGGTGCTGGCCGTCGTCGAAAAGTTTCTCGGCGACTACTTTGTGCTGATGCTCCAGAACGGCATCCTCAACGTGCCGAGCGTCGGCGACGAACAGAACGCCGGGCACTGGCACCGCGACCTGAACTACCAGCACTTCATCAGCACCAGACCGATCTCGATCAGCGCGCTCTTTTGCGTGGACGACTTCTCGGAGGAGACGGGCGGCACGCACGTCCTGCCCGCCTCGCACAAAACGGAAGCCTTCCCGTCCGAGGAGTTCGTCAGGCAGCACGAGCAGGTGATCAATGCCGAGGCCGGTTCAGTCCTGGTCTTCGACTCGATGCTGTATCACCGGGGAGGCCGCAACCGTTCGCCACGCACGCGGCGCGCGCTCAACCACATGTACACCCTGCCGTTCGTCAAACAGCAGATCAGCCTGCCCGCAATCCTGGAGGGCAAGTACCGCGAAGACCCCTTCCTGAATAAGTTCTTGGGCTACGACAGCGAGCCGGACGCGAGCGTGTCGGCGTTCAGGCAAAAAAGGATCGGGAGAGTCCAGCCATCCTGAAGTGCGCGCCCCGTGCCCGCGCGCTCGCTCTGCTACTATTGACGCCGATGTCGAACCAAAACGAGTTAGAGAAGTCTCAAGCCGAACGTGAACTGGACGAGCTGCTCGCCGAGCGCCCTGAGGACGCGGCGCAGAGAGCCGCCGGCCAAACCCCTCTCAACGCAGGCGACAGGCTGGTGCTCTACGGCGCGGGCACGCTCGGCAGGACTGTCCTCGCCAAGTTGCGCCGCGTGGGGCTGGAGCCTGCGGCCTTCGCCGACGACACGCCCGAAAAGCAGGGTCAGAGGGTGGACGGCATAGAGGTGTTGACGCCGCGCGAAGCGCTGTCAAGATTCGGCGATGACATTCTGTTCGTCGTCACGATCATGAACCAGCGCCTGCGCTTCACGGAGGCGCGGCGTCGCTTGCAGAGCGTCGGCGAAGGCGCACCGCGCGTCGTCTCTTTTATGAACCTCGCGTGGAAGTACCCGGACGTGTTTTTGCCTTACTACCTGTTCGAGTTGCCGCAAGCGGTGCTCGCGAAGGCCGCAGACATCCGCCGCGCGTTTCACGCCTTCGAGGACGAGGAATCGCGCCGCCAGTTCGTCGCGCACCTGCGCCTGCGCCTGTGGCTCGACTACGATGCGCTGCCGCAAGCCGCGCGCGACGACTACTTCCCGCCCGCGCTCGTGCCCGCCCTGCCCGACGACGGCGTCTTCGTTGACTGTGGAGCTTACGACGGCGACACCGTGCGTCGTTTTCTCGAACGGCAGCGCGGTCGGTTCGGCCAGATTTACGCCTTCGAACCGGACGCGCTCAATTGCGAGCGGCTGCGCGCCTACGTCTCGACGCTCGGCGCGGAGGCCGCGCGCCGCATACACATCTACCACGCCGGGGTGGGCGACCGCCGCGCGAAGATCAAATTCAACTCGACGGGCGACATGAGCGCGTCGTTCGGCGGCGCGGACGGCGTGGAGGTTGACGTGTTGCCGCTCGAAGACGTGGTCGAGTCCGACGGCGGCGCGACGATCTATTTGAAGTACGACGTGGAAGGCGCGGAGTGGGAGGCGCTCAAAGGCGCGCAGCGTTTGATCGCGCGTGCGCGCCCGCTTCTCGCCATCAGCGTCTATCACCGCCCGGACGATCTGTGGCAACTCCCCCTCTATGTGCGCACGCTCGATCCGACCTACCGCCTCTTCCTGCGCACGCAGGGCGAAGACGGCACGGACGTGATCTGCTACGCGATTCCGCCGCACTACACGCCGCCCGCCGCTGTGATGAACTGAATGTCAGGCCGAGTCCCGCTAGAGAGCACGCGCACGGAGTTTCCAGCACGGAGCAACATGAGTAAGGACGGTGCGAAAAGCGCCTGCGCTGCTGTCGCCGTGCGGCGCGGCGGTGTTGAGTTATGAGCCAGCAGTTACAGGTGGTCAATTATGATGCCGGGCGCAAACGCGAATGGGACGATTTCGTCGCGCGTGCGAAGAACGGCGTGTTCCTCTTCCGGCGTGATTACATGGAATATCACGCCGACAGGTTCACGGACGCGTCGCTCCTCGTGTTCGACGAAGGCGGGCGGCTCGTCGCCCTGCTGCCCGCGAGCGTGCGCGGCGATGTCGTGTCGAGTCACGGCGGACTCACCTTCGGCGGCTTCATCACGGACGAGCGTATGAAGGCCGCGCTCATGCTCGAAGTGTTCGACGCGGCGCGGGCGCACATGCGCGAGCGCGGCATCGCGAAATTCATCTACAAGGCCGTCCCGCACATCTATCACCGCCTGCCCGCCGAAGAAGACCTCTACGCGCTCTACCGCGCGGGCGCGCGCCTCTTTCGCCGCGACATCTCTTCGACCGTCCTCCTGGGCGAGCGTCTGCCTTTCAGCAAAGGCCGCAAGTATGCCGCCAAGCTGGCGCAGAAGCGCGGCCTGCGCGTCGAACAGAGCTTCGATTTCCAGACCTTCATGGCGATGGAGGCCGACGTGCTCGGCGAGAAATACGGCGCGCGCCCCGTTCACAGCGCCGCCGAGATCGAACTGCTCGCCGCGCGCTTCCCCGACAATATCAAACTCTTCGCCGCCCACGACGAGGGCGCGCAGATGCTCGCGGGCGTCCTCGTCTACGAGAGCCGCGAGGTGGCGCACGCGCAGTACATCTCCGCGAGCGACGAGGGCAAACAGACGGGCGCGCTCGACTTGATCATCTCCTACCTGATCAACGAATATTACGCGCACAAAAAATATTTCGATTTCGGCATCTCCACCGAAGACGAAGGGCGCTATTTAAACACCGGGCTGATCGAAAACAAGCAGGGCTTCGGCGGGCGCGCGATTGTGTACGACTTCTACGAGGTCGAACTGCGGGACGGAACTGAATGAGTCTGCAAAACTGCAAAATAATTGATCTCACGCGCATCAACGACCCGCGCGGCAACCTGACTTTCATCGAGTCCGAGCGTCACATCCCGTTCGCCATCAAGCGCGTCTATTATCTCTACGACGTGCCCGGCGGCGCAGCCCGCGCAGGGCACGGCCACCGCCGTCTCGAACAACTCATCATCGCCATGTCCGGCAGTTTCGACGTGCTGCTCGACGACGGCACGGAGCGCAAACGCTATCACCTGAACCGCTCCTATTACGGCCTCTACACCGCCCCGATGATGTGGCGCGAGATAGACAACTTCTCCTCCGGCTCGGTCTGCATGGTGCTGGCCTCTGACTACTACGACGAGTCGGACTACTTCCGCCGTTACGAAGACTTCCTGAAAGCGGTGAAGGCCGAAGCATGAAAGTTCCGTTTCTCGATCTCAAAGCGTCCTACGCAGAGCTACAGAGCGAGTTGGACGAAGCCTACGCGCGCGTGATGCGCTCCGGCTGGCTCATCATGGGTGCGGAACTCGAAGCCTTCGAGGCGGAGTTCGCCGCCCACTGCGAAGCGCGCCACGCGGTCGGCGTCGCCAACGGACTCGACGCGCTGCAACTCATCCTGCGCGCGCTCGGCATAGGGGCGGGCGACGAAGTCATCGTGCCGACCAACACGTTCATCGCCACGTGGCTCGCCGTCTCTTACACCGGCGCAACACCCGTCGCCGCCGAACCCGACGAGCGCACCTACAACCTCGACCCCGTCGCCTTAGAAGCCGCCATCACGCCGCGCACGCGCGCCATCATCCCCGTGCACCTCTACGGGCAACCCGCCGACATGGATACTATCAATGAGGTGGCAGGCAAGTACGGGCTGGCGGTCGTAGAAGACGCGGCGCAGGCGCACGGCGCGCGGGCGCGCGGGCGGCGCGCGGGCGGACTCGGCCACGCCGCGGCGTTCAGCTTTTATCCGGGCAAGAATCTCGGCGCGCTCGGCGACGGCGGCGCGGTCGTCACAAACGACGCGGCGCTCGCAGACCGCGTGCGCGTGCTGCGCAACTACGGCTCGCGCACGAAGTACTACCACGAAGTCGAAGGCTTCAACTCGCGGCTCGACGAGCTACAGGCCGCCTTGCTGCGCGTGAAACTCGCGCGGCTCGACGAGTGGAACGAGCGGCGCAGGCGCGTGGCCGAGTTTTACCTGCAATGTCTGGAAGGTGTCGCGGGATTGTCTCTGCCGCTTGTGCCCGCGTGGGCTGAGCCGGTGTGGCACCTGTTCGTCGTCGGGCACGAGCGCCGCGACGCCCTGCAAGAACACCTGAGCGCCGCCGGAATCGGCACGTTGATTCATTACCCGCTGCCGCCGCACCTGCAAGCGGCCTACGCCGCGCTCGGCCACAAACCGGGAGCGTTCCCGCGCGCAGAGCGCATGGCGCGCGAGGTTTTGAGTTTGCCCATCGGGCCTCACCTGTCCGAGACGGAGGCGGACGCGGTGGTTGCGTCCCTGTCGTCGTTTGCCTCGTCGCGCCGCGTCGTCTGAATTTTCCGGCTGGAGGTTTTTCACAACCGGACGCCGTTCCAGAGTTTATGACCCGTACTCCGAAAGTCAGTATCAGCATCCCTTCCTATAACCACGCGGGCTTCCTCCCGGCGGCGATAGAGAGCGTGCTCGCGCAGACTTACCCGAACATCGAACTCGTCATCGTTGACGATGGCTCGACCGACGGCAGTTTGCAGATCGCCGAAGACTACGCCGCGCGCCACCCTGCGCGGATCAAAGTCTTCACGCACCCCGGCCACCGGAACCGGGGCATCTCTGCGACGGTCAATCTCGGCTGGGAGATGTCTTCCGGCGATTACTGGTCGGGGCTGCCCTCGGACGACATGTTGTACCCGCAGAAGGTCGAAGAACAGGTGGCGTTCATGGAGAGCCACACCGAGATCGGCTGGGTCTACTGTTACGCACACTACGTTGACGGCGAAGGGCGGCGGCGACCGGAGTTGGGGTTGTTCGGGACGGACATCACGCGTGCGCCGAGTCCGCTCGGGCGGCTCATCGAGGGCAACGTCATTCCGGGCATGACCGCCTTGATGCGCCGTTCGTTCGTCGAGCGCATCGCGCCGCACGACGAGACGCTGATCTATAGCGACTGGGATTTCTGGGTGCGTCTCGCGGCGCACGCGCCCGTCGCCTTTCTGCCGCG
>DASQDV010000539.1:0-4778 GCA_035633995.1 Pyrinomonadaceae bacterium
GTTCGCCACGAAGTCGCGCTTGCAGGCGGCCATCAAAACGTGCAGCGAGTCGGCGCCTGAGCCGACGACCTGATAGTCCAAACTCACGTCGGCGATGTCGAAGGGGATGTGCTCTTCGGCGTGCCAGTCGATGGACTCTTCAAGCTCTTCTTTGCTCATCGGCGGCACGACGATGTTCTTGACGATCACGGAACTGCCGCTCACGCCCGCCGCCACGCGCTCGGTCTTGATCTGGTGCGAGCCGAAGATGTTGGAGATGGTCTGCGAGACGGAGTTCAACTCCATGATCTGGCCGTCAACAACGGTGTCGGGCTGCAAACTCTCCTGGCCGAGATTGACGAGCACGAGGTTGCCCGGCTTGCCCTGCAACTCGACGGCCTTCACCGAGCTTGAGCCGATGTCCAAGCCGACTAGGTTTTTCTTGTTAGAATTTTTTCTTCCAAACATTTTCTATTTTTCCCCGGAAACTTTCCGTGCTCTTCTGCGTTGGTCTCGCCGGAGGCGGGCGCGGATGCGGCGCGCTCTGGAACGAACGGCGCGGGTGGAGGGTAACGTCGTAGGAGGATAGGGAGTCGGGTTCATGTGGCTGCGGCTGTGCTGTCGTTGTTTTGCCTGCATGGCACGAAAGGCTGAATGCCGCTTGGAGATCAGGAGAGAAGCGGTGCGTTTGACCGAGGCAGACAAATCACTTGTGTCGAGCAATGTTCGCTTGAGAGTGAAGGTGGCGGGTAAAACCGGTGTGCGTGCCCGTAACGCTTCCCTTGAGCGTCCGGCGCAAGCCGCCTCACCTTCGGCAACCCGGCCAAGTCGGCGGCAGTAAAACTGCTTCCGACTCCCGTAGGCTTTGCGGCCTCCGCTCGCGCGAAGTGTGCCTTTATCGGTTGAGTTTCAAAGATATGCGCTCGCCGGTTTGCGCGCGCTCCTTCCGGAGACGAGCGCAAAATCGTTTTGTACGGTGACTGTCAGGCGCTTTATCAACTAGGGCGGGAATGTGGTTTCCCACCGACAACTGAGAATATAAACCATCATGTTTATCAGTGTCAACAACAATTTTGTTTGTTTAACTTGTAGATTTTACAAACCTTGTTACATCATTTTGACCTCTTCCTCCTGTTTTCTGGAAAAAACGCGCGGGGCTTCCAGTTTCAAAGATGGACGATTATTCGCTGATAAACGGCGTGCGAAAGCGGCGGTCTTGCTTCGTCAGGTTCGTGAAAGGTAGGATGCTCGAATGAAGAGTTGGCCGCGAAGGATACTGCTGTCAATATTGGCGCTTGCGCTTCTGGTCGCCGCGTGGGTCTGGTGGAATCGCCCCGAAGCCGTTGACATGTCGGCCTACGTGCCCGCCGAATCGCTCGTCTATCTCGAAGCCAACAGCCTGCCGGAGATCGTGCGCGCGATGACTTCGACCGACGCCTGGCAAGCCCTCGCCCCGCCCGCCGGGCTGAGTCCGAACGTCGGGCGCGTCGGGTGGCTGAGTCGCCTGTCGGCGTGGAGCGGCATCGGGTCTGCGGAGACGGTTGTGTTTTCGCGCGCGCAGGTGGCGGTGGCGGTGCTCGGCTTCGAGGTGACGGAAGAATCGAGCACTGTGCGCGACATCAAGCCGCGCATCGCGCTCGTAGCGGAAACACACACGGGCGCGGCGCGCGTGCAGACAGCCCTCACCAAATTGATCGGCAATTACGCGCGGCGCAAGTACGGCGAGCCCTTGAGCCGGCAGGAGGCCGACGACGCCACCTTCATCATCTGGACGACGCCCGACGGCAAGAGAAAGATCGTCGCGGCGATCATGGAGAGCGTGGCTATCGTCGGCAACGACGAGGAGACCGTTCGCGCCTGCCTCGCCGTGCGCAGAGGCGAGCGCGCGTCTCTGGCGAACGACGAACAACTGGCCGAGATGCGCCTGCGCATGAACGCGCCGGAAGCGCTCGCCTTCGGCTACGTGTCACCCGCCGGGACAGGCAGGTTGCTGGAGATGGCCGCCGTCGCCTACGCGGGCGGGCTCGCCTCCGATCCCAAAACGCAAAGCGCGGCGGCCATCCTGATCCCGCAACTGGCGGGGCGAATTCTGGGCGGCGTGGCGTGGAGCGCACGCGTCGCCGAGGGTGCGGTCGTTGACAGCTACTACCTGCGCCTGCAAAACGAACTCGCCGCGCGCCTGCGCTCGTCGCTCGCGGCAGCGGGCGAACGCAGCTTCCGCGCGGGCGAACTTCTGCCAGCGGATACTAACCAACTCACCGTCTACAATTACCGCGACCCGGAGGCGGCATGGCGCGGCGTCAACGCCGCCATCTCTTCGCAACTCGAAATCACCATCGCTCCGCTCGTCGGGCGCTTTCTGGACGCTTCTCTACAGCCCTTCGGCATCGAATCCCCGCACGATTTCCTGCGCGCCGCCGGGCCTGAGATTGCGACGGCTCGCCTCGACAGCGAAGGCTCCGCACTCGTGCTGCTCGCCCCTGTGCGCGACCGTCAGGCGTTGGAGGCATTGGTGCGCAAGCGGCTCGGCGCGGGCGCTCAGAGCAGACGAGTCGGCGACGTGGAGATGTTGATCGCGGCGGACGAAGAGAGAGGCGCGGCCAGTTTCGTCGGCGACTATCTTGTCATCGGCGGCGCGGAAGAGGTGCGTCGTTGCCTGCAAGAGCGCGCCGCGTCGCAGACGCTCGGTGCGGCGGGCGCGTTTCGGCTGGCCTCGCGCCCCGCCGCAACTGCAAGCGACGCGGCGGGCGTCATCACCTACACGAACGATTACGAACCTGCGCGCCGCTTCGTCGCTTTTCTCGGCAGGCAAAGCGGCTTGCGAAGCTCCGCGCCGAACGCCGCCGCTTTGCAGCGTTCGCTTGGCGCGCTGCCTTACGCGCACAGCGAGACGCGGCTCGTCGAAGGTGGTTTTGAAAAAAAGACTCGTTCCGCGTTCGGGCAGTTCGGGGCGATGCTCGTGCAACTGGCGGCGGACGTCGAGACGGGCAGAGATAATTGAGTTGTTACATTTTGAGTTGAGTTCAAAACTGCGAACCCTCACTCAAAACTTTGCGCCTTACGTTTTCTCCTTTGCGCCTCCAGCGAGAAAAAGCATTTCCTGCTGGAGGCGCAAAGAATAAGACTAAAGGCGCAAAGGAAGTTATGAAATGTGCTCTTAGTCAGCTAAGGCCGGGTAGTTGAACGGGTGATCGGCGAGCACGATGCGCATGTTGATCTGCCCGAACAGCGCTTCGAGATAGGTGCCGAAGCGATGCAGCACGGGCGTGACTTCGACCGCGCCGCGCGCCGCAGACACTTCCGCCACGAACCTCTCGAACGGCTCCCAATCCTTGTACATCAGGAAGCGCAGACTTCCCTCGCGAAACGCGTCGAGTCGTTCGAGCAGCGGCGCGAGCGGGCGTCGGTCGCGCTCTTTTTCAGCTTGCAGCACGAGTTGCAGCAGCGTCCACAAATCGCGGCGCAAAACGAGCGACTGTTCGAGGCGTGAGCGAAAAGATTGAAAAAATTCCGCCCCGGCGAAGCCCGGATCGAAGACTTGAGCCAGCGCCACGAGCGTCTGCTGAAAACTATCGCGCAACAGCCCGTGCGCGTTTTCGATCTTCGTGTAAATGGCGGGCGCTTGTCGCAATGATGCGAGGCCGACTAGTTCGCGGCCGAAGACGCGCGACAGTTCCACGCCGACCGCGTAGCCCGTACAGTCCAAAGCGTCGAAGACCGCGCCGTCGATCTCCTTCGTGCGAATCGCGCGCTGTTCGATAAATTCGACGAGCGAGCGCGCCTCCTCGTGCACGGACGTGAAGATGGGAAAGGCTTGTTTGAGCGGCGCGTCCTGCCGCAGCAAAACCTCGACCAGACGCAGTTGTTCGAGCAACTGCGTGAGTTGAGAAAAGATGACGGACATGTCAGCCGCGAGCGCGTCGGGCTTGATGCGCTCGGCCAGCTTTTGCAATTCGGGTCGCAGCCGCAAGAGCGTTCCGGCGCGCACGCGGCGTTCGAGTTGCCTGATAAACGGCGATTGCTCCAGCCCCGCCTTTACGATCCGCCCGATGCTCGTCCACACTTGATAATCCACCTTCGGCGACAAGGCGCTTTCGCAGAGGCAGCACAATTCGCCGAACGTGTTAATCAGGGGAACGAGCGACGAGTCGTCCGCTTGAGCCGAAGAATCGCGCGGCGCGCCGAGAGCGATGCTCTCGAACGCATCGGCCTCGTCCGTCTCGAACGATGCGGAAGGCAACGGTTCGGGCGTGCAGTTTAAGCCGAGCAGCAGGCAACGCCTCAACACCTGCCCGGCGATCCTCAGTTCGGGAGAGAAATCGCGCGAGATGATTTCCGCCCTTTCCGCGTCGCTCAAGGAATGGTTGCGCAGGTTGAAGAAGCTACGCAGGGCGAGTTGCCAGGTGTGCAATTCGAGCAAACCCGGATCATCGCCGAGGGAGTGGCCGTCGCCCGCTCGCTGTACAGGTGAAACAAGAGAAGTTGGCGTGCCGTGCAAAATTGTCCCGCCGGTTGAATTCGTAAGTACGTTCAAATCTGTAAACCCCGTGATCATTCTTCGTGCGTGGCGGCGTGCGTCCCGCGCCACGCCCCTTTTTATTGTTAGCATGAATCTTCACGGCTTGGCAAAAAAACTTTTCGCTCCCTATTATTGAGGACGACGATTTTTTCCATTCGACCCTTTCGCTTCGATATTGTTTGATGACGACAAAAGCGCATTCCGAACTGCTGATCGCAACCAACAACGCGGGGAAGATTCGTGAACTGGCAAACCTGCTCGCGAATCTCCCTGTGCGCCT
>DASQDV010000540.1:0-3307 GCA_035633995.1 Pyrinomonadaceae bacterium
CAGCCGCGAAGAGATGGACGACGAGCAGGAGATCGCCGAGTACAAACCGGAACCCGTGCAGATCATGCGCCGCGAACTACGTCGCGCGATTGCGCTCAAACCCGGCTTCACGGAATCCTACCGCCTGCTCGCCTTCATCAATCTGGTGACGGGCGAACAACTCCCCGAGGCCGTCGAACTGCTCAGGCAGGGATTAAAACTCTCGCCCGGTCGTCCCGACCTGACCTTCATCCTCGCGCAAGTCTACCTGCGCATGAAGGACACGGAAGCCGCACGCGCCACGCTCCAACAACTCATCAACAGCGGCGCGAACGCACGCCTGCGCGCCCGCGCCCAAACCATGCTTGAGCGTCTGAAAACCAACGGCGGGTCTCGATAGTTTGGAGCCGAGGCGAGCGGCATCGCACGGCTATCGCAGGTCGAAAAAAGTGCGAGCGTCTATGCCGGGGCGACGGGGTCAGCACCGGAGAGAAGGGATATTCCCGATGACCGGCGACAACGTCAGGCAGCGGAAACAACGCTCCACTAAAGTAACTAAGCCGCGAGCGGGCGACTATGATCCGTTCGCGCGGGGACGCTTCCCGGTCGGCGTGCGCACCGTCGAAGCGCTCGATACGCCACGCGAACGCCTGTTTCCCTGTGAGGTCTGGTATCCGGCGGCGGCGCAACATGCGGGTCAGGACACTTCGCCGCAGACACAGGACGCTTTCACAGTCCCGCCGCTCGATGAGCCGCAGAGCCAGGCGGCTGTACGCGATGCCGCAGCCCTCGGCGGCACCTACCCGTTGATCATTTTCTCGCACCACAGCGGCGGCCACCGTCGCGCGGCCACGTTTCTCTGCACACATTTGAGCAGTCACGGGTATCTGGTCGCGGCGCTCGATCACTCTGAGGTCATAGCGCCGGAACTGGCGCGCAGGAGCGAGGAGACGGACGAGCAAAAGGGCGCGCGTTGGTCGGCTGTGATTGCGAGCCGTGTGCCCGACATACGCTTCCTGCTCGACCACTTGCTCGACGGCGCGGCGTGGGATTCGGAGGCCAGGCCCGACCCCGCGCGGGTCGGAATCGCCGGACACAGTTTCGGAGGTTGGACGGCACTTGCCGCAACTGATATCGAGCGGCGTATCCATGTCGTGGTGGCGCTCGCGCCGGGCGGAAGTTCCCGGCCAAAGCCGGGGATTTTACCGGTTCAACTAACTTTCAACCGCGACCGCGACGTTCCGACGCTCTATCTGGTTGCGGAGAACGATGCTTCGCTGCCGCTCGCGGGTATGTACGAAATATTCGACAGGACTCCGGCACCAAAGCAGATGTTGATCCTGCGCCGCGCCGATCACATGCACTTCATGGACAACGTCGAGCAGATGCACGAGGCCGTGCGCGGGTGGCCGTTCGCCGGAGAGTTGGCCTGGCTGGCGAAGGAAATGCGCCCGATTGCCGAACTCTGTTCAGGCGAACAGGCTCAGCTTTTCGTGCGCGGACTCACACTCTGCCAGATGGATGCTGTCTTGAGGCGACACGCGGGCGCGCGGCGGTTTCTGGCCGGTGACCTCGAAGCCGCACTCGCAGCGCGCGGCATCGAAGCGATTGTGCATCAACCCTGACATGTCAGAGCCGCCTGCGGCAAGCGGGCGGCTCTTGGCAACGAATAGCGCCCGCACGCTTGTTATCACGCGGCTCTCGCTTGAGTTGATCGCGATAGATGAGCCTAGCGAAGAAAGGCGATGCGCCGTTCGGGATAGTTGAAGATGATCGTGAAGGCGGAGAGGAATTCGCGCCCGACGACGCCTGCCCCGCCTTCGCGACTGAGACCCGCGACACGGAAGCCCGCCTTCGGATTCCTGAATCTCTTGCCCGCCAGTTCAAACCACTCGATTGTGCCCGTCAAGAGTTTATACGTCCCGCCCGAGCCGGTCTCCGTCTCGTCTTTTGTCGCGCGGCCTTCAAGGAGCTTCTCATCCTCTATGAACTTGTCGTAGAACGTGACCGTGCCCGTGTAGCCTGTGTCGAGTTGGAACAACCCTTCGCGGTTGCCCTCGAAGCGACAGACGACGGCGGGCGTCAGGTCAATGTAAGAAAGCTGCTGCCACTTGCCGCGCCCGAGTTTGTAAGTCGCCGGATCGTAGAGGGCGATCTTTTTGCCGCCGCCCGCCACTTCCACGACGACGCGTGCGAGCAGCGGGTGGCCGACCTGCCCCGCGCGGCGCTCTCCCGGCGGCGCGTTCCTCGCCGACAAGTCCATCGCCAGATAGAGCGGATTCTTGAACGTCACCCTGCCGAGTTGCAGAGTCTTGCCCTGCCGGATCGTCACCTCCTGCACTCTGCCGTCCGAGCCGCGCGTCTGCGATTTCCCCAGCACGGGCAGCTTGAGTTCGTCGGCAAACTTCGTGTCGATGTGCATGGCGTCCGAGCCTGTGTCGAAGTTGAACCAACCGATCTCGCGCCCTTCGACGACCGGGCGCACGTAGTAATGGCCGGGCGACGCATCGGAGAACGGGACGCCCTGCGCCACTTTCAACTCCGCCGGAAGCGTGTTGTCGAACGACGTGTCGGGCGGCAGGGGCGGCGCGGCGAACACGTTGCCTGCCCCGCGCGCCTCAGTGATCGAGCCCACCCTGAACTCCGAATCCGAGCCGCGATAGTTAACGCCCACCACCTGCGGAAAGCGAAAGCCGAGCGACTCGCGGTAATCCTTGTAGGTGACGGTGTACGGCCCGCGCTCGTATTCGACAACCAGCATCTCCGGCAGCCACGTCGCGCGATTGACGAACACCTTCGCGCCGACCAGCCCGCGCCGGAGTCGCATGGACAGCGCGACCCGCGCGTCGTTCGTCTCGGCGGGCAAAATGGAGAAGTCGAGAGGCGCGCGCGCGTCGAGCCACCAGCCGCTTCGCACCCACGCCGGGATGAGCAATTTCTCGCGCAGGCGTTGCGGCATCGGCGCTGCGAGTCCCGTCCGATCAACCTGCCAGCCGTAACTCCCGTCGAACCCGAACGGCCTCGCGTTCACCGGTTTCGAATCCTCACGAAACGCCCCGCCCGCGCCGAACGTCAAAACCCGCGACTCCTCCCGCACCTGTGCCGTCCCCTTCGCATCTACCGCAAACTCTTCCACGACAAACCCGCCCCGCAAACGCCCCGCCCTCTCGTAATTAATCGCCTTCCGCACGTTCGCCAAAACTTTCGCAACGGTCAATTCACCCGCCGCCTGATTCTTCGGCTGCTGCCGGTGCACGCTATCCCGCCCGCGCCGGACGTCAAAACCCGCGACTCCTCCCGCACCTGCGCCGTCCCCTTCGTATCTACC
>DASQDV010000541.1:0-10445 GCA_035633995.1 Pyrinomonadaceae bacterium
AAGACGGCCTTCATCGGCTTGATCTTCTGCAAAGGCGTCTTGAGTTTGACGAGCAGTTCTTTTTCGAGCACGCCCGCATGCATCGCCGCGTCGTAGGCCGAATCGGGGAAGATGTCCCACGCGCCGAAGACGAGATCGTCGAGTCCGGCGAGCGGCACAAAATCCTTGATCGCGGGCGAGCGATTCTCGGTGCGTTTGCCGAGACGAATCGTGCCCATCTGCGTAAGGCTGCCAATCGGCTCGGCCAGCCCCGCCTTGATCGCTTCGACGCCCGCGATGAACGTCGTGCTCACCGCGCCGAGGCCGACGAGCAACACGCCGAGCTTGCCTTTCGCCGGAGCGATCTCCGTCCCTTTTTCGATTGCCATAATCCGGTCGCCATCCTCTCACATTGAAAATATTATCCGTTGAGCATACGCGCCCGCGCCTGCCTGCGTCTCGTCAAATCTTGCGCATTGTCGTCGCAGAATTGCTGAAAACAGATGTCAGATGCCGGATGCTAGATGTCAGTGAAAACATAACGCTCCCTGACTAACATCCGACATCCGGCATCTGACATCTATTTCGTCAGTGCGGCGCGGAAGGCGCGGGGCGTGAGGTTGTTGAACTGGCGGAAGGCTTTGCCGAAGTGGCTTGAGTTGGCATAGCCGACGCGGGCGGCGATTTCTGTGACGGAGAGGTCGGTTGAGGCGAGGAGCGTGCGCGCGTGTTCGATGCGGAGGGCGGCGAGGTAGGCGTGGGGCGGGAGGCCGGTCAGTTTTTTGAAGAGGCGCGCGAAATGAAAAGGCGAAAGATAAGCGGCGGCGGCCAACTCTTCGAGCGGCAGTTCCTCGGCGAGATGTGCGTGCATCAACTCGACGGCGCGGCGGATGCGGCGATCAACGAGACCGGCGCGCGAGAGTTCGAGTTCGTCCGTGCGACGGATGCTGGCGTAGCGACGCAGCAGTTGGATCAAAATTTGTTCGATGAGGGCGGCGACGATGAGTTCGTGCCCGGCGTCGGCGGCGCGCAGTTCGTCCGCGAGGTCCTGGGCGAGGCGTGCGAGGCGAGGGTCGTGTTCGATGGCCTGTGCGGGGAAGGTGATACTCGCATCGTCGCGCGTGAGGCGTGCGCGCACGGCGCAGTCGAGCACGAAGGCAGGCGCGACGGTGAGCGCGAGCGTCTCCACGTTGCTTCCGCGTGCGCTCGCCCTCTCGCCCGGCGCGGAGACAAGTACGCCCGCCTCACGTAGCTCACCGCCGCGCGCGTTGCCTGCCTCGCCCGCCTGCCAGCGCAACTTGCCGCCGAGCACGAACAGCGCCGCATAGACGGGGCGCGCTTCGCCCGCCCACTGCGCACGCGCCTTTGCGCGCCGGTAGTGGATCGCGTAGTGCTCGTGAACGAATATTTTGTCTTTCGCCGGGGCGGATATCATCATGCCTGAAACGCGTTCGCGTGAGTTGCCGTCTCAGCGTTCGCCGTGCCGTATCTCTTTAAGGTCCGCTTGAAATTCATCGCGCGCGGCGCACATCCGCGCCGGATCGTTTGTGATGACGGCGCGGAGGCCGAGCGCGGCGGCGCGCCTGAACCACGACGGATGATCAACCGTCCAGACGACGGTTTGCAACCCGCAGGCGTGCGCCGCTTCGATCATGCGACGCGAGACGAGCGAACGCGCGAGCGCGAGTTCGTCGGCGCGGCAGGCGCGCGCCTGACGGAGCAGCGTGCGCGGCGCTCGGAATGGCCGACCGATTCGTCGCTCGAAGGCGGCTGACGTGCGCAACTCAGGCGCGATGCGCTTTGCCTCTGCGACGGCGGCGAGCATGAAACTTTCGATCACCACGCGCCCCTCCAACCGTTGCGCCCGAACTTCGGCGACCGCACGCTCGACCAGCGCGGACACTTCGAGGGCTTCGCATTTTAGTTCGACGTAGAGCAGGCGCGCGCGCGGGGCGACTGTGGCAAACACCTGCGCGAGCGTCGGGATGGTTTCGTGCTCGTAGCCTGCGACGGCGCGTGCGGGGTGCCGACGATTAAACCATGAGCCGACGGCGATGGCCGACAACTCGGAGGATGAGAGCGAGGCGACGGGGGCGTCAAGCCCTGCGGTGCGTCGCAGCGTGGCGTCGTGGATGACGACGGGCACGTTGTCGCGCGCGAGGCGCACGTCGAACTCGACGCCGTCAGCGCCGTCTGCGAGAGCGCGCTCGAAAGCCGCGAGAGTGTTTTCGGGTGCGAACGCCGAGGCCCCGCGATGGCCGATGACGAGCGGGAGATTTGAGTTTGACAATCGCGCCCCTTCGACGTTCGCACGAGCTTCGCCGGTCGCGTCGGCTTCGCGTGTGGTTGTGCGCGCGTCGCCGTTCGCGTGCTTTTCGGTCGGGAGGTTCATCTTGAGAGGTAGGCGCGATAGTCGAGTTCGGCGAAGAGGTTGTCGCGGGTCTCGATCTCGGCGAGGCGTGCGGCATCAATCTCGCCGTGCTCGATGTCGGAGGCGAGGGCGTGGAAACGCGCGATGTGAGAGCGGAAGCGGCGCGCGGCGTATTCGGCGGTGGTGTCGTGGGCGATTTGAAACGCCCAGTCGCTCGCTTCGGCGAGGAGCAGTTCACGCGCGGCCTGATTGAGCGCGCGCAGCGTGAGCGCGTCGTCGGGCGGCGCCGGGTGACGGTTGGCAAGCGCGGTCATGCGTGCTTCGGCGGCGTGCTGCTGCGGGTAGAGCCACGCGTTCGAGTCGTTCAACCAGACTTTGTAATATCCTTCCGCGCCCCAGGAGGAAGGCGAGAGGCGTTGTGTTTGCAGGCGCGCGTGCATGTCCAGATAGTCGGCGGGCGAGACGGTCTTGATCTCGTCCCCGCGGCGCGCGAGTTCGCGGAAGACGTGTGCGAGAAACTGCACCCCCTCGAACCACCAGTGGCCGAAGAGTTCGGCGTCGTAGGGCGAGGTGATGAGCGGCATGCGACCGTCGAGCGCGTCGCGCTGGCGGGCGCATTGTTTGATGCGCTCGTCAACGAAGTGCGCGGCATGGAGGGCGGCGCGGCGGCGCGCGTGGCGCGGGCGATAAGGTTGCTTGTCCGAGAGCGACACGTCGCGCCCGGTGACGCGATGATATTTGAGTCCGAGGTGGCGGCGCTCGCCGTCGGCGTGAAGGTGCGGCAGGAGATATTCGAGCGGCGCGTCCCACCCGATGTCGCGGTAGAACTCTCGATAATGTTCGTCGCCCGGATAACCGATGATCGAACTCCACACCTGCTGGCTCGTCGCCAGATCGCGCGCGAAAGCGGCGACGCCGTTCGCGCATTTGACGGGCGCGTAGACGCCGTGACGCGGGCGCGGCTCGCCGTAGAGGATGGCGTGCGTGTCGGCGATGAAGTATTCGAGCGAAGCGTCGGCGAGCAAAGTTTCGATGCCGTCGGCGTAGGCGCATTCGGGAAGCCAGATGCCGCGCGGGCGACGCCCGAAATGCTTTTGATAGTTGGCGACGGCGACCTCGACTTGCGCGCGGCGCGCTTCAATTGTCGAGACGAGCGGGAGGAAGCCGTGCGTCGCGCCGCAGGTCATAATTTCGCAGATGCCAGCGTCTTGCAGCGCGCGAAAGCCGCCGACGAGATCGCGTTCGTAAACTTCATGCCAGAGACGCGTGGCGGCGCGCAGGTGGCTGCGATACATGCGCGCGGCGGGGAGAAATTCGCGCGCGTCGCGGCGCGTGCGCGCAACCTCTTTTTCGGCGAGCGCGGAGAGGTTTTCGAGATGGCGCGTGTAGCGCGTTTGCAGGAGCGGGTCGGCGAGCATCTCGCAGAGCGTGGGCGAGAGGTTCAGGGCAAGGCGCGGACGCGCGCCCGCCGCCGCCGAAGCATCGAGCGCGGAGAAGACTTCGAGCAACGGCAGGTAGACTTCGGTGATGGCTTCGTAGAGCCAGTCTTCCTCTAAAAATTCGGGGTGTTCGGGATGGCGCACGAAAGGCAGGTGCGCGTGGAGGATGAGGCTGAAAAATCCGTGCGGCACTAGAAGCGATCAGAGATGGGGGTATTCGTTTGCCTCTGCGATGCGTGGAGCGCCGACCGCGCGCACGACCGGACGCGCGGCCTGTGCTTCGTCAACGACGCCGTTTTGTACAGCCGTCTTGGTCTCGCCCGCCGCGCTCGCCATCCCACGCGCGTAGCTTTCGTAGCCCGCGCCGTTCAGGAGACGCGCAAACTCGTTTGCCTCAAGTTGAAACTCCTGTTCTTCGTCCGACAGGTGCGATGCGCTATCGGGCGGCGTGCTCACCACGCCCGAAGAGAGCAGGCGGACGAACGGGTGACCCGCCGCGTGGAATCCGATGTCGGCGCGATAGGCGTGGCGCGGGTAGACCTCGAACCACTGCATACGCTCTCGCGGCGCGTCCAGCAAAAACTCCTCGCCGCTCTCGACTATCACCAGACGCACGGCCAGACGATAACGCGCGGCCAACTCGCCGAAGGCCGCGCGCAGCGTGGCGTGCGGGTCGCGTGCAAATGTCCAGTAGAGAAAAAGCTTGTGCGGCGATTGCAGGAGCAGTTGAATGAAGTCGCGTTGGAGGAGGACGGGCAGCGTATCGTCGAGCGCGAGCGGGGCTGGCCGCTTCATCGCGACGGGCGCGTCTAAAGGGTCGGTCGCATTAGTTTCTTCGAACATGTGGGCGGCGCTGAAAGTCGTCTCGTTCGGGTTGTGAAATGCGCGGCGTTCGCGGAGCGCGCGCTTCAATTGCGGCAGAGCGAGTTAAGTTGTAAGTGATTGCCCGCGCGGTGTCAACAAAAGTGTGTGAAGGGGTGAACGCCTGCGCGTCGCTTCTTCCGAATCGGTTTGCAAACGAAGGCCGGAGACTTGTCGGATTAGGAAGGCGACCGGGATATTGACGGAGTGCGCTTGGCTTGAGGTCGCGCGCTTTCAATTTGTGCCGACGCTGCGGCTGCGGCGCTCCAAAAGTAAAGTGTCGCGCCACACGCCATGCAGGCGTCCGATGCGTTCGCGCCTGCCGACTTCGCGGAAGCCGCAGCGCAGATGCAACTTTACGCTCGCCGTGTTTTCGGGAAAGACGCCCGCTTGCAGCGTCCAGATTCCGTTTTGCTCGGACGCTTCGATGAGCGCTTCGAGCAGTGCGCGCCCGACGCCCCGCCCGCGCCCCCTCTCGCCGACGTAGACGCTCACCTCCGCGACCCCGCCGTACACGCACCTGTCCGACACCGGACTCAAAGCCGCCCAGCCCAAAATCGCATCCCCGTCTCGCGCCACCAGACGCATCTTTTGCAGATGCCCTCTGTCCCACTTCTCCCACGCGGGCGCGTCCGTCTCGAAAGTGGCAAGGCCGGTCGAGATGCCTTCGAGATAGATCGCGCGCACCTGCTCCCAATCGTCAGGCCGCATGTCGTCAAGTGTGTAGTTCATATTCGCGCCTCGCCGCATCCGGTCAGGAGTCTTGACTTTTGCCCGCATTATAATAGAGTCCGGTTAGCTTTCGAGCCGGGAAGGCCGGTAATTTAAGACGTGCCGCTTGCCGCAGGCAACAGTTTTGGTCGTTACGAAATTCGCTCCCTGCTCGGTGCGGGTGGGATGGCCGAAGTTTACCTCGCCTACGACACGCAACTCGAACGCAAAGTCGCGCTCAAGATTCTGCCCGGCGCGCTTGCCGACGACGGGCAGCGGATGAGCCGTTTCATACGCGAAGCCAAAGCCGCCTCCGCGCTCAACCACCCGAACATCATCACCATCTACGAAATCGGCGAACACGATAACACGCATTTCATCGCCACCGAATACATCGCCGGAGTCACGCTGCGCACGCTCGCCAGCGTCGAACCGCTGGACGTGGAGATGGCGCTGGACATCGCCATTCAAGTCGCCAACGCGCTCGACGCGGCGCACAGCGCGGGCATCGTTCATCGCGACGTGAAACCGGAGAACGTGATGATTCGCCCCGACGGTCTGGTCAAACTACTCGATTTCGGGATCGCCAAGCTGACGGAAAAACAGAGCGGGACGGCGGTTGATTCCGAAGCGGTGACGATGCTCCAGGTGCGCACGGGTGCGGGCATGATCATCGGCACGGCGAGCTACATGTCGCCCGAACAGGCCAGAGGGCAGGACGTTGACGCGCGGACGGATATTTTCAGTTTCGGCGTGGTGCTCTACGAAATACTTTCGGGCAGGCTGCCCTTCGAGGGCGATAACGCGGTGGATGTCATCGCCTCGATCCTGAAAAAAGAGGCTGCGCCTTTGCGTCTCTACCGCCCGCGCGTGCCGCACGCGTTGCAACAACTCATCGAGAAGTGTTTGCTGAAAGACCCCGCCGCGCGTTATCAAACCGCGCAAGAGTTGCTGAAAGAATTAAAAGAACTGAAACATGCTTTAGAGTCTCAAGACAGACCGGAGCGGGCGGCTCAAGCGGCGGGTGAGACGGCAACTCAACTCATCGAAGCCCCCCCGACCACGCATGCGCCGCAGATGCCCGCACCGGCGACCGGCGGCAACAAAATCAAGAGACGCAAACTCGCCTTCGCCTCCGGCGCGCTCGTCCTGCTCTTAGCCTTCGCCGGTTTCGGTATCTGGTATTTCGGCGGTGGTTCGCCGGGTACGGAACAGATCGAGTCAATCGCGGTCATGCCGTTTGTGAACGAAAGCGGTAACGCCGATGCCGAGTATCTTTCGGAGGGCATGACGGAGACGCTCATCAGCAGTTTGTCGCAACTGCCGAGATTGAGCGTGAAGGCGCGAAGCTCGGTCTTTCGTTACAAGGGCAAAGACATCGAACTCAAACGGATCGGGCGGGATTTGTCCGTGCAGGCGATTCTCAACGGGCGCGTCGCGCAGCGCGGGCAGGATTTGATTTTGCACGTCGAACTGGTTGACGCGCGCACGGAGAACGTGTTGTGGAGCGCCAATTACAAACGCGCGTTGACCGATCTCATTTCGTTGCAAAGCGAGATCGCGCGCGACGTGTCGCACAAGTTACAGGCGCGGCTCTCAGGTGCGGACGAGCGCCGTGTGACGAAGAATTACACGGCCAGCACCGAAGCCTACCAGCTTTATTTGAAGGGGCGTTTTTACTGGAACAGGCGAACGGCGGAGAACCTCAAAAAAGCGATTGAAGAGTTCCGCGCGGCGGCAGACCGCGACCCGAACTACGCGCCCGCCTACGTCGGACTCGCAGATTGTTACGTGCTGCTCGAAGAATATGCCGGGACGCCTTCGAGCGAAACGCTGCCGCAGGCGAAAGCCTATGCGGAGCGTGCCTTACAGATTGACGAATCGCTGGCCGAAGCCCACGCTTCGCTCGGCTACATCAACAATCAATCGTGGCAGTGGGCGGAGGCCGAACGGGAATTCAGGCGCGCGATTGAGTTGAACCCGAATTACCCGACGGCGCACCACTGGTATTGCCTCTACCTGCGCGACGTGGGACGCTTCGACGATTCGATTGCGGAAATTAAACGCGCGCAGGAACTCGATCCGCTGTCGGTCGCCATCAGCGGCAACGTCGCGCTCGCACACCTGCTGCAAGGCGACGCGGAAGCCGCCGTCGAGCAGAGCCGGAAAATGATCGAACTCAACCCCGAAGATAACAGCGGGCACTACTGGCTCGGGCGCGCGTACCTTAAACAGGGGCGCAGCGGCGAGGCCATTGCCGCACTGCAAAAGGCGGTCGAACTGGACAGGGCGAGTTCGCTGCTGCGCGACCTGGGCTACGCTTACGCGGTGGCTGGACGGCGCAACGAGGCGGCGGCCATCGTCAAAGAGTTGGAAGAAAAACATGCCCGCCGCGAAGCCATCGGCCAAGACCTCGCCACCGTGTACGCCGGACTCGGCGAACGCGACAAGGCTTTCGCATGGCTGGAAAAAGACTTTCAAGTTCGCAGCGGCCAGTTGGCGGGCATCAGTTGGTACTCGCCGTTCGAGACGCTGCGCGACGATCCGCGTTACGCCGACCTCATGCGGCGCATGAACCTCACGCGGTAAAACTTGAAATTGATCAGCCGGTAAAAATCGACGGCGCGAAGGATGGATTAGCGGCGCGTGCCGCTGGCGGCGTTGTTGTTGTTGCCGCCGGAGACTTTCCTGAGTGTGATGTCGAGCGTGCCGATGTCCGTGTCGAGGCGCGCGCGGACGGGGATGCGGCGGGCGTCGTCCGTGATCCAGAGCGACATCTCGCCTTTGCGGTCAACGAGCCGGTCTGCGCCGAAGATGCCGATGTCTACGCGGACGGTCTGCACGCGCCCCACGACAGTTTTCATGCGCTTGCGTGCGCCGACCTTGACCGGGATGCGATAGACCGCGCCCGCGTCGCTGATGTTGAGTTCAAAGTTCCGGCCGGGTTCGAGCGCCTGCGTGCGCAGGAAGTAGATGGCCGAGATGAGATCGTGCGAAGCGTTCTGGAGCGGAGCTTTGACGACGCGCGGCTGGCTCTGCGGGTCGTTGGGGTTGCGCTGCGTCCATGTCAGCAAATTGTGCGTGCGGTCGAAGACGGCTTCGCTCGTGCGCAGGCGTTTGCCCTGTTCGTCGCGCGTGCTGTTCGCGAGGATGAGAAAGGATTTCGGCTCGACGACGGATTCCGAGTTGTAGTGAAAATCAATGCCGAAGAGTTTGCGAAACCAGCCCTTCGCCACCGCGTCGGCTTTGAAGACGAGATTCGCGGGCGCGGCACTCGCGCTTTTTTGTCCTGTCGCCTGCGCCGCCGTTGTCGTCTGCGCGCGTTCGACCGTGAAGGTGAACTGGGCGATGTTGATGCCGCGCAGGAGCAACTTGGAAAACTCGCCTTCGTAAATAAGTTGCTCGTCAGGCTCGAAGGGCAGCGGCTTCGGCGTCGCCACCGCAGCGCGATCCGTATCCTTCGCCGTCCCCGCCGCCGCATGCGCAAGCGCGGCGACGGACGAGAGAGCGAAGAGGGCGATTAAAATTGTGAGCCTTCGACCGTGCATCTTCTTAAATTCTCACTTCACCAGAAAAGCCTTGAGCGCGAGCACGCTCCAACCGGCGAGCAATCCGAGCGCGGCGCGATATTCGCGGTAGCGCAGGTATAACGTCATGTCAAACTTCAAACGGCGCGCGTCTTCACCGCCGTAAGGCGTCAGGCGCGGAAAGAGCAAAGGCACAGCCGCCGCGTAACGCTTGTAGTCGTCGCCGAAAAGCCCGGCAAGCGTCAAGGCTTCGACGCGCATCACCGGCAAATAGATGCCCAAAAACAGCGCCGCGAAAATCCCGCCAAGCACGAGAAACAAGAGCCAGCCGCCCGCCGCCGCGATGCTGAAGCCAAGCCCCAGTATGAACGTGCCGAGGTAGAGCGGGTTGCGCGAATAAGCATAAGGACCGGAGACGGCGAGCGCGTCGTTTTTGCGTATGTGGCCGGAAGCCCACGCGCGCACAAGCAGCCCGCAGAGCGCCACCGCGCCGCCGATGGCGAGCGTCAAGGGGCGCGGTCGCGCCAGCAACATGAACAGCCCCGCGCACAAAAATCCGAGCGGCACGCGCCAACGCTGCACCCATGTCCCGCCTCTACGCAATCGTCCTCACCTCCACACGCTTCGACTCGGCTGCGCGCCTCAAGCGTTCGCTTGCCGCCGCCGCGACGCGCGACACCTCTATGTCCATGCAAATCCAGACGGAGCACGCGCGCCGGTGACAGTCTGTGCGACACCCGATGTCCGTGCGTTCGACGCAGATGTCTGCGGCGCGCGGGCTGCCGTTTCGCCACCACTCGGTCGGGCCGAACAGTCCGACGACGGGCGCGCCCGCCGCGACGGCCAGATGCGTCGGCCCCGTGTCGCCGCCCACGTACAGCGAAGCGCGCCGCGCCAGTGCATAAAAACCTTTCAAAGATAGACTCACAGGCTGCGCCGCCCCCGCCCGGCTCGCGCGCACAACCCGCTCGGCCAACTCGCGCTCGCCCGGCCCGTAAGTGACGAGAGAACGCAAATCGTGTTCGGCCAAAAGCGAGTCGGCCAGCGCGCCGAAACGATCCGCGTCCCACAATTTCGTCGGCCACCCGCCGCCCGCGTTCAGGATGGCAAACTTCCCGTCAACCAGAGCCGCCGCGTCCTCCGCCTCGCGCTCGTGCGCGGGCGAGACATTGATGGGAAACTCGAACTCATCGCCGCCCGACGGCACGTTGATGCCGAGCGCAACGCCCGCGAGCGCGAGGTTCTTACGTATGACGTTTGTGTCGAGCGGAACGTTAACAGTCCGGGTCAGGAGAAAGCGGCTGGCTGGTTCGCGCAGCGCTGTGCGCGCAAAACCATAGACGCGCGGGGCGCGCGAGAGGCGTGCGATACCTGCGGATTTGAGTAAGCCTTGAAAATCGAGTGCGACATCGAAGGCCGAGGCGCGGAGCCGACGTAACTGCTGGCGCGGTGCCAACAGCGTCTCCCCAGACACCGGCCTCCAGCGCCTCAAAGCCTTCGTGTCGAGTTCGATGAGGCGATCCACGAGAGGGTTGTCCCTCAAAACTTCCGCCGCCC
>DASQDV010000542.1:0-3508 GCA_035633995.1 Pyrinomonadaceae bacterium
GACGGTCGCACAGGGCGACACGGCCAAGCAGGCCGCGAACGTCGAAGACTTAGTCGCGCAGCGCGTTGACGCCATCTTCCTCGCGCCGCGCGAGACGGTCGGCTTCGAGCAGGCTTTGCAGACGGCCAAGAGCGCGAACATTCCTGTCATCCTCGTTGACCGCGAGGCTTCGGGCACGGCGGGCGAAGATTTCGTGACGGTGCTCAAATCCGACTTCATCAAGCAGGGGCAGCGCGCCGCCGAGTGGCTCGCCCGTGCGTCGAACGGCAAGGCGAACATCGTGGAGTTGAGCGGCACGAGCGGCGCGTCCGTCACGGCGGATCGCGGCAAGGGCTTTCGCGACGAGATCGCGAAGCACCCGGAGATGAAGATCATCCAATCGCAGACCGGCGACTTCAACCGCGCCAAGGCGCGCGACGTGATGCAGAACATCATTCAGGCGCGCGGGCGCGAGATTACCGCCGTCTATGCGCACAACGACGAGATGGCGCTCGGCGCGATTCAGGCGCTCGAAGCGGCGGGGATGAAACCGGGCACGGAAGTTTTGATCATCTCGGTTGACGGGCAAAAGAGCGCGCTGCAAGCGATCATCGACGGCAAGATGAACGTGACCATCGAATCCAACCCGCGCTTTGGCCCGCTGGCCTTCGCCACGCTCGAAAAATTCTGGGCGGGCGAAAAACTCCCGCCCATCGTCGGCATCGAAGACCGCATCTTCGACAAGACGAACGCGGCGCAGTTTTTGAACGAGGCATACTGAAAAGCTGTCCGTTGTCAGTGGTCAGTTGTCCGTTGCTTGTGGCTCCACGAGCGGCGGGCTAAAGATCAGAATCTAAACTTAGGCGAGACGAAAACAACGGACAACCGACAACGGACAAATCTTTATGAGCAACGCTGAAGAGCCGGTCCTCCGCATGGAGGGCATTACGAAAATCTTTTCGGGCGTGACGGCGCTCTCGAACGTCTCGCTCGCGTTAGAGCGCGGCGAGGTGCATGCGCTCGTCGGCGAGAACGGCGCGGGCAAGTCAACGCTCATCAAGATCATGACGGGCGCGTACACGCGCGACGGCGGCGAGATGTTTTTGGAAGGCCGCGCCGTTGACTTTCGCACGCCGGAAGATGCGCAAGAGCAGGGCGTCGTCGCCGTCTATCAGGAAGTCAACCTGCTCACCTTTCGCACGGTTGCCGAGAATATTTATCTGGGGCGCGAGCCACGCCGCTTCGGCCTCATCGATTGGAAGCGTATGAACGCGGACGCCGCCGCGCTCCTCAAACGCCTCGGCCTCGACATTGAGCCACGCGCGCCGCTCGGCAGCCTCAACATCGCGCTCAGGCAGATGGTGGCGATTGCGCGCGGCGTCTCGTTCGACGCGAAGGTCGTCGTGCTTGATGAACCGACGAGTTCTTTGACCGAACACGAAGTGCAGATTCTCTACGACGTGATCCGGCGACTCAAGGCCGAAGGCACGGCGGTCGTCTACATCAGCCACCGCTTCGACGAGTTGTACACGGTCTGCGACCGCGTGACGATCCTGCGCGACGGGCGGTTCGTCGCCACGCGCCCGCTCGCGGGGTTGGAGAAAATTGATCTCGTCTGCCTCATGCTCGGCAAGCAGCGCGAGGAGTTGCGGCAGGGCACGACCGCCTTCAAGCATGCGGGCACGGCTGCGGGAGAGACGCCGCTCCTGAGCGCCGAGACTTTGAAGCGCGGGCGAAAGCTGAACGACGTGACGGTCGAAGTGGCGCGCGGCGAGATCGTCGGCATGGCCGGATTGCTCGGTTCGGGGCGGACGGAGACGGCGCGCGCCATCTTCGGCGCGGACAGCGTCGAAGCGGGAGAGGTGCGTCTGGAAGGGAAGAAGATCAAGCGCGGCTCAGTGAACGACGCGATTGATGCGGGCGTCGCCTTCCTCACCGAAGATCGAAAGGCCGAAGGGATCATCCCGGAGTTGAGCGTGCGCGAGAATCTGACTCTCGCCGCGCTGCCCGCGCTCTCGACGATGGGCGTCGTGTCGCGTGCGCGTCAGGCTGAGATTGTCGAGAAGTTTATGAAGCGGCTCGGCATCAAGGCCGCGAGCGCCGACCAGAAAATCCGCGAATTGTCGGGCGGCAACCAGCAGAAAGTTTTACTCGCGCGCTGGCTCTGCAAGAACCCGAAGTTCCTGATACTCGATGAACCGACGCGCGGCATAGACATCGGCGCGAAGGGCGAGATTCAGTCGCTCGTGGGCGAACTCGCCGAGTCGGGTCTCGGCGTGTTGATGATCTCTTCGGAGTTGGAGGAGTTGGTCGAGGGCAGTTCGCGCGTCGTTGTGATGCGCGACGGGCAGCGCGTGGGCGAACTGCGCGGCGCTGAGATTTCGCAGGACAACATCATCCGCGCGATGGCCGAAGGCGCGGAGGGCGAGGCGACCGCCGCTTCGACCGCGACCACGCACGTTACGGACACCACGCCGCACGCCGCCGAGCCGCCTTCGGAAGGAGCTTAAAGAGAAGATGCAGAACGCCACACCGACGGGCAGCAGCGCGAAAGTTAAGAGCGCGGGCGCGCGTTCACTCGTCGCCGACTACGGCCCGACCTACGGCGCGCTCGCCGCGCTCGTCCTGCTCGTTCTGGCAAACGCCCTGTTCACGCCGAACTTTGCCGACGTGAACAACTTTCGCAACATCCTCCTGCAAGTCGCGCCGACCGTGCTTGTCGCCGTCGGCATGACGCTCGTGATCGCGACGGGCGGCATTGATCTCTCCGTCGGCTCGGTGATGGCGATAGCCGCCGCGCTCGCCGCGACGAACCTCGAACGCGGCCTCCTGCCTGCGGTTGCGCTCGGCCTTGCAGCCGCGCTCGCCGTCGGCCTCTTCAACGGCGCGCTCATCTCCGGTTTCCGCATCCAGCCGATCATCGTGACGCTCGCGATGCTGATCACGGGGCGCGGCGTGGCGCAGGTCATCAGTCGCGGCGGGCAGATCATTTTGATCGACAACCAGACGTTCATGTCGCTCGGCAAAGGCTTCCTGGGGCCTGTGCCGGTGTCGGTGGTCGTGATGCTCCTCGTCGTCGTCGCGGCGATCTTCCTGATGCGCGCGACGAGTTTCGGGCGCTACGTCTCGGCGGTCGGCGGCAACGAAGCGGCGGCGCGGCTGGCGGGCGTCAAAGTCCACCGGACGAAGATCGCGGTCTACGCCCTGAGCGGCCTGCTCGCGGGCGTGGCCGGACTCATCGAGGCGGCAAAGTCCGAGGCGAGCGACGCCACGAAGGTCGGACTCTACATCGAACTCGACGCCATCGCGGCGGTCGTCGTCGGCGGCACGCCGCTGACGGGCGGGCGCGCCACGGTCGTCGGGACGCTCATCGGCGCGCTCATCATGCAGGTCATCACGACGAGTTTCAATATGCTCGGCATCGGCTTCGCGTGGTCGCTCGTCTTGAAGGCGGCGATCATTCTCGTCGCGGTTTACATTCAACGCCCCAAAGTGGCGTGACCTCTTTCAAATGAAAAAACAATCCTGT
>DASQDV010000543.1:0-2477 GCA_035633995.1 Pyrinomonadaceae bacterium
ACAGCACCCGCTGCAACATCCAGAGCATGTAGACCGCCGCCCAGATAACGCCCGTCGCGGCCAGCATCGTCGCCACGCGCGCCCACGTCTGCGAGAGCGCGGGCGAAGTCCACATGCCGAGCATGATCAAAAACTCGCCGATGAAGCCGTTCAAGATCGGCAGGCCGACCGACGACAGAGAGGCGAAGACAAAGAGCGTCGCAAACCAGGGCATCGGTTTCGCCAGCCCGCCGAAGTCCGCGATGAGGCGCGTGTGCCGCCGCTCGTAGATCATGCCGACGAGCAGGAAGAGCGCGCCCGTCGAGACACCGTGATTGAGCATCTGGTAGAGCGAGCCCTGCATGCCCTGCTCTGTGAACGAGAAGAGGCCGAGCACGACGAAACCCATGTGGCTGACCGACGAATAGGCGACGAGCCGTTTCACGTCCGGCTGCACCATCGCCACAAGCGCGCCGTAGATGATGCCGATGACGGCGAGCGTGATGAGCACGGGCGCGAAGTCGCGCGAGGCGTCGGGAAAGAGCGCGAGGTTGAAGCGCATCAGGCCGTAAGTTCCCATCTTCAAGAGCACCCCGGCGAGGATGACGGAGCCTGCGGTCGGCGCTTCGGTGTGCGCGTCGGGCAGCCATGTGTGGAAAGGGAAGAGGGGCACTTTGATGGCAAAGGCGATAGCGAAGGCGAGGAACAGCCAGAACTGCGCGTCCGCGCCGAGCGTCATCTGGCTGCTCCTGAGCGACGCCAGAAGCGTCGTGTAGTCGAACGTTCCGAAGCCCGCCTGATTCTTATGTATGTAGTAGAGCGCGATGATGCCGACGAGCATCAGGAGACTGCCGACCGCCGTGAAGATGAAAAATTTCGCCGCCGCGTAAATGCGCCGCTCGCCGCCCCACACGCCGATGAGGAAAAACATCGGCACGAGCGACGCTTCGAAGAAGAGGTAGAAGACGAGCAGGTCGAGCGAGACGAAGACGCCGAGCATCGCGCTCTCAAGCAGCAGGATGAACGCGTAGAAGGCGAGCGGTCGTTTCTCAACTGCATGCCAACTCGAAACAATCGAGATGGGGACGAGCAGCGTCGTCAGTATGACGAGCCACAGGCTGATGCCGTCCACGCCGACGTGATAACGCGCGCCGATAGCGCCGATCCAGGGCAGGTTTTGCTCGAAACGAAACGCGGCGGAGTCTGCATAGCCGCCGCCCGCGAGGAGCAGGAGCGAGAGCGCGAAGGTCGCCGTCGAGAAGACGAGCGCGATCCACTTGGAAGCCGTCTCGCTCTGGCGCGCGGCCATGCTATAGACGACGGCGGCGAGCGCACCCGCGACGGGCAGCAGTATCAGGATGGTTAACAGGTAACGCGTCATAAATTGTTCACTGAGCCGACAACACGCGGTAGAAATTGAAGGCGAAAAAACCGATCACGAGGAGCGCGCCGAGCAGGATGATGGCGGCATAGCCGCGCACGAAGCCCGCCTGCATTCTGCGCGCAATGTCGCCGACGCCGCTCGTGGCGCGTGCCAGCCCGTTGACTAATCCGTCAACCACGCGCACGTCGAAAATCTTCCACAGCCCTTCGCGCGAGCCATTCTTGATCGGGTTAATGATCGTGGCATCGTAGGCTTCGTCAACGTAATACTTGTTCTCCAACAGGCGCGGCATCTCGCGCAGCGGATTTCGCTTGAACACCGTCCAGCCGATGCCGATGCCGACGAGCGCGATGGCAACCGAGATGCCGCTGAAAATCCTCTCCGCGCGCACCTCCGCCGGATCGTGCGCATGTTCAACGGCGGTCGCGCCGCCGCGTTGCCCCTCTCCGACCGAAGGCGGCAGCGCTCCTTCGTTTCCATGCGACTGACTCGGGGCGTGCGAGTCAGTCGGCGCGGGCGAACCGTGAGACTCGTTCGCGGCAGGAGCGGGCACGCCATGTGACTCGGACGCGGCGGGCGCACCGTGTGACGCAGACTCGCCGACGCCGACTTCGGCGTGGCCGCCACCGCGTTGCGGAGCGCGTTCGACAACCGGCTCAAGCGTGTGCTCGAAATAGTTG
This sequence comes from Pyrinomonadaceae bacterium, assembly GCA_035633995.1. Taxonomy (GTDB): domain Bacteria; phylum Acidobacteriota; class Blastocatellia; order Pyrinomonadales; family Pyrinomonadaceae; genus JAIVJZ01. Next base: position 2,044 of record DASQDV010000543.1, read on the forward strand.
TTCACCGCGCCGCCGCTTAAAGCGTAAGGGATGCCGACGAGGCCGCCGAGCGTCGAAAGTATTGCCAGCACGACGAGCGGGACGGTCATCGTCCAGGGCGACTCGTGCGGCGTGAACGGGCCTTGATGGTGGTGCGCGTCGTCGTGCGCGTCTTCATCATCTTCGACAGGGTGTGCGCCCGCCGAAGCGTGCGCGTTCGCATGTGCGTCGCCGACGTGCGTGCCCGGTTCGTGGTGCGGGCGGTCGCCCGCCGAAGGCAGTTTGGCGTCGTGCGCCTTTGCGCCTTCGTCATCGGCGTGCGCGTGGGCTTCGTCGGCCTGCCCTCCGGCGTGCGCCTCGCGGAAACGTTCAGTGCCCCAGAAAGTCATCACCATCAGGCGCGTCATGTAGATCGCCGTCAGGAGCGCCGTCAGCGCGCCGACGACCCAGAGCAC
>DASQDV010000544.1:0-9540 GCA_035633995.1 Pyrinomonadaceae bacterium
CCCGCCAACCGCCGCTTCACGCGCGCCCGCGCGCGCCTCGACGCCGTCATCTATCGCATCATCGAAGAACGCCGCGCCGACGGCGCAGACAGGGGCGACCTGCTCTCCATGCTGCTCATCGCGCAGGACGAGGAGGAGGGCGCGTCGGGCGGCATGAGCGACGAACAACTCCGCGACGAGGTGATGACCATCTTCCTCGCCGGACACGAGACGACCGCCAACGCGCTCGCGTGGACATGGTACCTGCTCGCGCAAAACCCGGAGGCGGAAGCGCGCCTCCACGCCGAACTCGACACGGTGCTTGAAGGCGGGCGGTTGCCGACCGTCGAAGACCTCCCGCGCCTTCCTTACACCGAGATGGTCTTGGCCGAATCAATGCGGCTCTATCCTCCGGCGTGGGTCGTCGGTCGCCTCGCGATTAAAGATTACCCGGTCGGCGACATGGTGGCGGAGAAGGGTACGCTCGTCCTCATCAGCCAGTACGTCATGCACCGCGATGCGCGTTTCTTTCCAGACCCCTTGCGCTTCGACCCCGAACGCTGGACGCCGGAGGCGAAAGAGTCGCGCCCGCAATATTCCTATTTTCCCTTTGGCGGCGGCGCGCGCCGCTGCATCGGCGAAGGCTTCGCGTGGATGGAAGGGACGCTGCTCGTCGCGACAATCGCGCGCCGCTGGCGCATGCGCCTCGTCCCCGGCCACGCGGTCGTCGCACACCCACGCATCACGCTCCGCCCGAAACACGGAATACGAATGACGCTCGAAGAAAGGGTAAAGGGGTAAAGGGTAAGGGGGAAAGGGAAGCAGCGAATCAACACTCAACCCTCCCGCGCCTTCGGTTTTAACTTTGCGCCTCCGGCGTGAACTGATTTCTCGCTGGAGGTGCAAAGCAGAAAATGTAAGGCGCGAAGAAAAGCATCAAGCTCGTGCTCTTAACCTTTCCCCTTTGCCCATTCCCCTTTTCCCTTTCTCCCTGCCGATTTGCTCGCTGTCCTTCGTTTCCCCTTCCCCCTTTGTTAATCTTGCGTGTATGAAGATCACGGAAGAGTTTGTCGAGATGATGATCTGTCCGGCGTGCCAGTCGAAGGTGCGTCTGAAGGAGGACGGGAGCGCGATCAAGTGCGTGAGTTGCAGGCGCGCTTACCCGATTGAGGACGACATGCCGATGATGCTGCCCGACAAGGCGACGATTGAGGACGAAGGGGCGACGCCCGCTGCCGGTGCTACGACGCCCTCCGCTTGACATGAACGCTCTGCAAACCTCATCGCCGACGCGCGCCGGGACGCAACCTGCGGGCGCGCTCGCGTTTGAAAGTGAGCCGCAGCCGCTCGCCCCGCCGCGCTGGGATTGGGGCGGGGTGCGCCGCGTGCTCGTCGTGCGCCTGCGCTCCATCGGCGACACGGTGCTCTCGACGCCCTCGCTCTACGCGCTCCGCCGCTTCCTCCCCGACGCGCAGATTGACCTTTTACTCGAAGACTGGGTCGCGCCGCTTCTGGACGGCAACACGGACGTGTCGCGCGTCCTGACCGTGCGGCGCGGCAGCAAGACGGCGCGCCTCGCGCTCGTCCGCGCGCTTCGCGCCGCGCGCTACGATGTCGCCTACAATTTGCACGGCGGCACGACCGCCGCGCTGCTCACACGCGCGTCGGGCGCGCGCCATCGCGTCGGCTACGCGAGTTATCGTTTCGGTAAACTTCACACTCACGCAGCGCCGCCCGCGTCCGCGCTGTGGCGACAGGACAAGACGCACTCGGTCGAGCAACAACTCGGCCTGCCCGGCTGGACGGGCGTGCCCGTCACAGACCGTCCCGCCACGCGCCTCCCGATCACACAGCAGGCCGCCGCTCAGATTGAAAGCAGATTGAACGCGGCGGGGCTCGGCTCGGCGTCGCCGCCGCAACCCTTCGCGCTCTGTCACACGGCGGCGGCCTTCGACTCGAAGCGCTGGGACGCGCGTAACTTCGCGCGCGTGGCCGACCGTCTCGACGCGCGCGGCGTCCGTGTCGTCGCCGTCGCCGCGCCCGGCGACCGGGAAGTCGTCCGCGCGTTCATCGAGAGCGCAAAGGCGCGCGTTACATCCTTCGACGATCTCGCGCTGCCGGAAGTGTCTGCGCTCGCCGCGCGCGCGCACCTGTTTGTCGGCAACGACAGCGGCATCGCGCACATCGCCGCCGCCGTCGGCACGCCTTCGGTCGTCGTCTTCGGTTCGTCCAACATCGCGCACTGGCGACCCTGGGCAAGCGCGCCCTCGGAAGTCGTCCGCGAGGAGATGCCGTGCGCGCCGTGCGCCGGTTACACCTGCTCGGAATTCGGGGAGGCAGAGTGCATCCGGCGCGTCACGGTCGAACGCGTGAACGCGGCCATCGAGCGCGTGCTGGCGCGGGTAGAAGGCTGAGAATTTTTCGCGCGCGGAAAACTAAAGACAGGGAGAACTTATTTCATGGGTGCAGCAGCCGGAGCGGCAGCGGCGGCAGCCATCGCCAACGCGATCAAAGCGAGCGGCGTGCTGGTCAGCCTCACGCCGGAAGAGTTCGCGTCCATCTTGCGACGCACGGACAATCCGCTCGTCGTCGCGGCGCAGGGCGGGTTCTTTTCCACCCACTACAAATACCTGACGACTTATAAAGGACTCGCCTTCCACACGAAGTCGCCCGCGCCGCTCATACTGCCGGCGGGCGCAGAGGTCGTCAACGCGAAAGACATCTCGATCCCGCAATAGTCGTCTTTGATAGTGTAGAATCTTCCGGCGACTCCCAAATTTTTGCCGAATCGAATGGAACTCATCACACCACAACGCGCGGCTGAATTGACCGCGAAGGCGAGCGGGCTGCGCGTCGTCGTCTTCGGCGACCTGATGCTCGACGAATTCCTCTGGGGCGACGTGACGCGCATCTCGCCCGAAGCGCCCGTGCCCGTCGTGGACATACGCCGCGAATCTGTGCGCCTGGGCGGCGCGGCCAACGTGCTCGCAAATTTGATCGCGCTCGGCGTGCGCGCTTCGGTCGTCGGCGTCGTGGGGCGCGACCGCGCGGGCGAACTCCTCGCCGGCGCGCTCAAAGAAGCGGGCGCGCTCGGCGCGGCTGCCGGCCTCGTCACGGACGAGAGCCGCCCGACGACGACCAAGACGCGCATCATCGCGCACAACCAACTCGTCGTGCGCGCCGACCGCGAGCGGCGCACGCCCGTCGAACGCGCGACGGAAGATCAACTTCTGGACGTGCTCACGTCTGCCCTGCGCGAGGCCGACGCGTTCGTCGTCTCCGACTACGACAAGGGCGCGGTGACGCCGCGCGTGCTCTCGGAAATTTTGCCGCGCGCGACGAAGCAGGGCATCCCCGTGCTGATCGACCCGAAGATTCGCAATTTCGATTCGTACCGCCCGGCCACGCTCGTCACCCCGAACCACCTCGAAGCCCTGCGCCTGACCAACAGCGAAGACGACACGGACGAAGGCATGGCGCGCGCCGCACGCACCTTGCGCGAACGACTCGGCTGCGAGTCCGTGCTCATCACGCGCGGCGAGCACGGCATGATGCTCCTCGAAGGCGACGCCACGCCCGTCTACGTCGCCACCGTTGCGCGCGAAGTTTACGACGTGACGGGCGCGGGCGACACGGTCATCGCCACTCTCTCGGCCGCGCTCGCCTCGGGCGCGTCGCTCGCGGAAGCCGCCGCGCTCGCCAACCACGCCGCCGGAATCGTCGTCGGCAAACTCGGCACGGCGACGGCGAGCGTCGAAGAGTTGATCAACTCGTTCAAGCCGACCGACTAACTCCGAAAAAACGTCTCGATCATTAAAACGTCTCGATAATTTATGCCACTCAAGAAACTTTCCGCCGCACGCCTGCTCGCCACGCTGCTCCTTGTTTCCGCGCTCGTCCTGAACGCGACAACTTTCGACGCACGCGCGCAGGAAGCGCAGCGCGACCGCAGGGTCAACCCGCTGCCCGCGACGCCTGCGACACCGTCGGCGGTCGCCACGCCTTCGCCGCAAGCGACGCCCGCATCACCGCAACCGACGCCGCAGCCGACGCTCGCCGCCGCCGCGCTGCCCGCGCCGCGCACGGTCGAAGTCCTGCGCTCGCGCATCTCGGAAGTCTTAGGCCAGCCCGCGCTCGCGCACGCTCTCGTCGGAATCAAAGTCGTCTCGCTCGACACGGGGCGCGTCCTGTTTGAGGAGAACGCGGGGAAACTGCTCGTGCCCGCGTCGAACATGAAACTCTACACGGTCGCCGCCGCGCTCGCCCGTCTCGGCCCCGACTTCCGCTTCAACACCTCCGTCTACGCGCCGGAAGCGCCCGACAAAAAAGGCAAACTGCGCGGCCACCTTATCGTCTACGGGCGCGGCGACCCGACCTTCGCCACGCGCTTTAACGGCGGCGACTACTTCAAGGCGATTGACGATCTGGCGGCGCGCATCGCGGCGGCGGGCGTTCGTGAAGTTGACGGCGACATCGTCGGCGATGAAAGCTATTTCACGGGGGCGCCGCGCGGATCGAGCTGGGAGTGGGACGATCTACAGTGGTATTACGGCGCGGACGTATCCGCGCTCACCGTCAACGACAACGCGCTTGATCTCTCCGTCAAGCCCGGCGCAAAGGTGGGCGACCCGTGCATCGTCGCAGCGGGGCCGGACATCGCGCGCATCGTCACGACGAACGCGCGTCAACTCGCGGGAGCGCCGTCCATCGTGTCTCCGCTGGCGGCGGGCAATGTGCCCCTGACTATCCTCAACAACACGACCACGACGACGCGCGCGACGAAGAGGGAACTCGTCGTTGACCGCCCGCCCGGGCAAAACACGCTCGTCGTCAGCGGCAGCCTGCCCGTGGACGATCCGGGCTATACGGCGGGCGTCTCCGTCCCGCGCCCCGCCTTCGCCTTCGTCACGATGCTGCGCTCCGCGCTCGCCAAACGCGGCGTGACGGTCAAGGGCAGAACGTCCGTCGTGGACGCAGAGTTGCGCAAGTCTGCGCCGCTCGATATGACGAAACTGGTCGAGATCGCGAAACGCGAGTCGCCGCCGCTCTCCGAGATCGCCGCGCACACCATGAAGCCGAGCCAGAATCTCTACACCGAACTCATCCTGCGCACGCTCGGCAAACAGTTTCCCTCGACCGACCCGGCGCTCTCGACCGCGCAGGCGGGCACGAGCGTCGTCCGCGCGTTTTTGAACGAGGCGGGAGTGACGAACAGCCACCTCGCGCTCGTTGACGGCTCGGGGCTGGCGCGGCAAAACCTCATCACGGCGGAGGCAACCGTGCAACTTCTCGTCTACATGAACCAGCACCGCTACGCCGGGGTCTGGCGCGACGCGCAGCCCGTCGCGGGCGTGGACGGGACGCTGCGCAGTCGCATGCGCGGCACAATTGCCGCCGGAAACCTGCGCGCCAAGACCGGCACGCTCTCGAACGTCTCCGGCCTCTCCGGCTACGTCACGAGCGCGGCGGGCGAACGCCTCGCCTTCTCCATGCTCGTCAACCACTACCCGGACGACCAGCCGCCGCGCCAGAGCTACATGGACATCATCGCCGTCCTCCTCGCCGCCTTCGAGGGAAAATCCTGAAAGCAGAGGCTAGAGGTTAGAGGTCAGTAGTAAGAAGTGCCTGAGCTTGCCTTTTCTAACCTCCGACCTCTAGCCTCTGACCTCTGACCTCTATGCGTTTTGTTAAATTTCACGGCTACGGAAACGACTACATCGTCTGCGAGGCGGGCGAGTTGAAAGGTGTTGGCGACTTGCCGGAGTTCGTCAGGCGCGTGTGCGACAGGCATTACGGGGTGGGCGGCGACGGCGTGGCGACCGTCGAGCGCGCGGCGGGGGGCGACAGCGGCAGCGGCGACGGCGAAGCGGCGGATTTCGTCCTGCGAATCTTCAACCCGGACGGCAGCGAAGCGGCCATGTCAGGCAACGGCTCGCGCTCGGCGGCAGGGTTTCTCTACTATCAAGGCTTGTGGCGGGGCGAGGAGTTGCGCCTTGCGACGAAGGCGGGCGTCAAACTTTATCGCCTGCTCGACGCGAACGGGCGCGGGCGTTTCCGCTTCGCGGCGGAGATCGGGCGACCCGCTTTCGAGAGCGCCGCCATCCCGATGCAGACGGGCGCGCCCGCCGAACGCGTCCTCGATTTCCCGCTCGAACTGGCGACGGGCGAGCGTGTCCGCCTGACGGCCTTGCAGATGTGCAACCCGAACGCCTGCGTCTTTGTTGACGATTTCGACAAAACGGACTGGCGGCGACTGGGGCAGGCACTCGAATCGCACCCGCAGTTTCCGCAGAGAACCAACGTGGAGTTCGTGCGCGTCGCCGACCGCGCGCGCATAGAGGTGCGCGTCTACGACCGCGGCGACGGCCCGACGCTCTCTTCCGGGACGGGCGCGTGCGCCGCTGCCGTCGCCGCGTGCCTCGGCGGGCACACGGACAGGCGCGTCCTCGTCGAGATGGAAGGCGGGCGGCTCGAAGTCGAATGGCTCGACGACGGCGAAGTCGTCCTCACGGGCGAGGCCGAAGTCGTCTATCGCGGCGAATGGCTGAAAGCGAAGGCATGAGGGCATAGGGATGAAGAAGAAGCCGTCCGTGGTCCGTAGTCATTTGTCAGTTGCATGTGGTCATCATGCGAGTTGCTAAAAACTGTCCTGAACAACTGACAACTGACAACTGACCACGGACAGCTTTTATCACAAATTTGTGTTTTCGCGGCTGGACAGGCTGTAGAAGCTTGTGTTAGCCTCATTTACATAGCAAGCGGACAGTGATGTTCGCTTGCTTTCGTTTTTAGTCAACGCTCTTTTCGGCGTCAGTGCATCAAGGATGCAATCCCCACTCGGGCTGACGATTAGTGTTAAGACCTCCTAGAGCCAGAGGTCGAGTCCCTTCAAACCTCGCGGGACTCGCGCGCCGCCGGAAAGACTTCATCGGAACAGGAGAAACCGAAAAAAATGCTGAAATCCCTCTTCGGAGGGGGCGCTGTGTTAACAGCCGCGCTCCTTCTGTGTTCTTTGACTTTCAACTCGCAGACCCTCTTCGCAGAAGACAGACCACACGACGATTCACGGTCGCGTACAACCACCACCTCGACGCTCATCACCATCTCGAACGAAAGCGGCACGCTCTCCGGCTCGATCATGGCCTCAATGCCGGTCGCAGCACTTGCCGGAGTCTCTAAGGACACGGGAGAACCCGCCGCCACCACCGCACCCGCCGCGTCTCCGAACGCGAAGACCGATGCCGCAACGAGCGCCTCGACCGAACCGGCGCAGAAATTTACGGCGACGGCCTACGCCCTGCCCGGACGCACGGCCAGCGGCCAGACGGTTCGGCGCGGTTTGATCGCCGCCGACAAGTCTTTGCCTCTCGGCACACGCGTGCGTCTCGACGCCGGACGCTACAGCGGCGAATACTTGGTGGCCGACCGTGGCTCGCGCGTGCGCGGTCGCATCATAGACATCTGGGTTCCCAGCAACGGCGAAGCCATACGCTTCGGACGCCGCCCCGTCAAGCTGACAGTCCTCAGCTACGGCGGGAAGAATGCGCCCAAACGCGCCGCAAAAACGCGTTCCTAGCCGCTAAACGCTAACATCCTCGCATCTGGCGCAAAGGCCGCCGTCGAAACTGACGGCGGCCTTTGCTTTTTCCGTCGGGCGTGCTCTGCGGCAACGTCGGCGCGAAACAGGTTGCGACGCGCTCGGCGGCGCGGTTAAGATGCGTCGCTAAAGCTCGGCCAGCAAAATCTTGAAGGAATGCACTCCCGCCGGAACATAGATGGAAGCCGACAATATTCCTACGCCCGCGCCGCTCGTCGAAGTGACGCGCGGCGCGATCACCGAATCGCGCCACAGAGGCCACGTCGTCGCGGTTGACGGCGATGGCCGGATCGTCGCCCGGCTCGGCGCACCCGAAACCGTCACCTACCTGCGTTCTTCCGCCAAGCCGCTGCAAGCCGTCCCGCTCGTCACGACGGGCGCGGCAGAACGTTTCAACTTTACCCCGCAGGAGATCGCCGTCGCCTGCGGCTCGCACAGCGGCGAACCCCTGCACGAAGACACTGTGGCCGCGATGCTCCGAAAGATCGGCCTCGACGCGTCGGCGCTCAAGTGCGGCGTCCACGAGCCGTTCGACAAGGAGACGGCGCGCGCTATGCGCGAAAGCGGCGATGCGCCGCGCGTCTTGCAGAACAACTGCTCCGGCAAACACACGGGCATGCTCGCGCTCGCGCTCCACCTCGGCGGCGCGACCGAGACTTACGACCAGCCCACGAATCCCGCCCAACTCGCCATTGCGCGCATCGTAGAGAAGTTTTCCGGCGTGCCGCTCGAAGACATCGCTGTCGGGACGGACGGCTGCGGCGTGCCGGTCTTCGGCATCACCGTCCGCGCGATGGCTCTGGCCTACGCGCGCCTCGTCGCGCCGCCCGTCGAATTTGACGCCCCGACGCGCGACGCCTGCGCACACATCGTCGCCGCGATGCGCGCGCACCCGGAACTCGTCGGCGGCACGCGCGAACGGCTCGACACGGAATTGATGCGCTCGGCGGCGGGCGTCATCTCGAAGGTCGGTGCGGAGGGCGTTTACACGGTGGGCGTCGAGCCTTCGGCGCGTTGGCCGCGCGGGCTGGGGCTGGCGCTCAAGATCGAGGACGGCGAAGACCGCCGTGCGCGCCCCACCGTCGTCATCGAATCGCTCCGGCAACTCGACGTTTTGGACGACGCCACGCTCGCACGTCTCGCTCCTTACTCGAAATTCGTCGTGCGCAACCATCGCGGCGACACGGTGGGCGAGGTTCGCGCCTCTTTCGAGTTGGAGCAGTAAAAAAATGGATGCAGGCGGAAAGTTTGCCGGGGTCTGAACTGCCGCCAAATCGGCCTAATGAGCGTTTTTGCGACTTGAAATAATTCAGGCATACACGGGGGGAGTATAAAAACCATGCAGATTTTCGCTTGAGCTAAGAACTGCATGATTGCCGGTGGAGGGGGCGGGAAACTTCCGACCCCCATTTTTATTGACGGAAATTTGGATTTCGGCGGGAAACGGGGTGCGGCCAAAATTGTGGCATGGTCGTTGCCAAGAGTAGAAACAGTTAATATTGATAATGAGTAGATAGTGTTATCGGGTCGGCTCGGAGACGGCAGTGAGTGACAGCTTTGGGGGAGGCTTTCTCTCACTTCATGTTCGTAGCGGTTCTTTGGGGGAACGGAAACGTTACGGGCAAGCGGTCAAAGAGCTTTAGTTGCTGGGTTGCTGGTTACCGTCTGTAGTGCTTTGGGGGAACGCTACAGGTAGTCCAGCAACCCGCAAACTTTGTCAAGGGTAACGCTGCGAAGTGTTTTAACGAGAAAGCGCGTTTGAGTGTTGGGGGACACTCAAACGCGCTTTTTCGTGTCTGATGGAATTTCAGGTTTTGCCTTGAACGGGAGGGGACTTAAGATTCACCGTAGAGGCGCTGAGAATTGAAAGCCCCGAAGGGGCGTCATTCAATAGCATGGGGCAACGCCCCATGAAACCATCGTCCATTCACCTGTGAAGCCCTGAAGGGGCGAAATAATCTCCG
>DASQDV010000545.1:0-11597 GCA_035633995.1 Pyrinomonadaceae bacterium
GAAAACAGACTGGCCTGAAGCCGCATTGCCCGACGAAACGCAGAGTTAATAACGAGGCGGCCTATCTGTCTCAACACCCCAACCTGACGAACTCATCTAACCCAACGCCCCAAGGCAAGAGGCCGTATCACAAAAACTCAACAGCCTGCTTTATGCCAAACTCGTCACATCTTTCCTGCGTCTAGCAAACCACCGTCAGACCAAAAGACGAAGGGCGCCCGTTAACAGGCGCCCTAAGTTATTGCATTGATTGGTGGCCAGGGACGGAATCGAACCGCCGACACCCTGATTTTCAGTCAGGTGCTCTACCAACTGAGCTACCTGGCCTTCGGGCTTCATCTTTTTCAAATGAAGCGCGCAAGTATAGGGAGACTGGGAGTCTGCTGTCAACTTTGGGATATATTTTTTGAGTTTTGTCGAATTAGTCACAAAAAAGCGTTGACAGTTTTGTGAAGACGTGTATAATCCCGTCGAGTTTGGGATGCACCGGTCGCCACAAGCCGGTTATTTGTCGCAAGACGAACATCCGAGACGGATTTAGACGCCCGCCCGTGCCAGTTCGAACGCCGAAGCGCCCCCCGCTTACGCAACATTCGAACTGGCACAGCTTTTTTTCTGCTCAACTAACTCCGCCGAGATTCGCACGTTCAAATAACAGTTCCGCCTGCGCGCTCGCTTCCGTGAGCACTTCCCGTTCATCAACGCTCAAGAGTTCCCTGTCGCGCATGACGATGCGCCCGTCTATGATGACGGTTCTCACGTCGGTCGCTTCCGCCGCGTAGACGACGGCGGAGATGATGTCCGGGCGCGGCGTCAGGTGCAGGCGGTCGAGCGCGAGGATGGTGAGGTCTGCGCGTTTGCCGTCCTCAAGCGTCCCCGTCTCCCGCTCAAGCCCGAGCGCGCGTGCGCCGTCAATGGTCGCCATACGCAGCACGCGCGGCGCGGGCAGGGCGTCCGCGCCGTGCGTCACCTTTTGCAGCAGCGCGGCGGTGCGCATCTCCGTGAACATGTCCAGACGATTGTTGCAGGGCGCGCCGTCCGCGCCGAGCGAGACCGCGACGCCGCGCGCGAGCATTTCCACTACGGGCGCGATGCCCGAACCGAGTTTGAGATTCGACGAAGGACAGTGCATCACCTGCGTGCCGGTTTGCGCGAGGATGTCGAGTTCGTTTTCGTTCAGGTGGACGCAGTGTGCGAGCGCGACGTGCGGAGCGGCCAGACCGAGCGACGAGAGGTATTCGATGTTTCGCATCCCCGTCGCGCGCTCGACCATCTCGATCTCGGTGCGGTTCTCGGAGGCATGTGTGTGCACGAGCACGCCGCGCTCGCGCGAGAGGCGCGCGACTTGTTCGAGCAGTTCGCGCGTGCAACTCACGGCGAAGCGCGGGGCGAAGCAAGCGCGTATGCGACCGCCGCTGCGCCCGTGCCACGCTTCGATCAAGGCCAGCGACTCGCGCACGGAATCGTTAGTCTGTTCAAACAACTCCGGCGGCACGTCTTCGCCCGCGTCCATCATGCACTTGCCGACGGTAGCGCGAAAGCCGGTCTCTTCGACCGCGCGAAACGCTTCCGCCGTGTGGTTCACAGACTCCATCGTCAGGGCTGAGGTCGTGCCGCCTTTGATCATTTCGGCGATGCCGAGCCGCGCCGAAGCTCGCACGGACGCGGGCGTGTGCGCGGCCTCCATCGGCCAGACGCGCCGTTTCAGCCAATCGATCAACGGCAGGTCGTCCGCCGCGCCGCGAAAGAGCGTCTGGCAGAGGTGTATGTGCGTCTGCACGAAGCCCGGAAGCACCGCACAGCCGCGCGCGTCAATCACCTCATCCGCAGTTTCAGCCGTCGCGCCAACCGAGGCGATGCGACCCTCACGAACGAGCAGGTCGCCGACGACGACGCGCTCATTCGCGTCCATCGTGATGATCGTGCCGCCTTTGATGAGTATCGAGTTGGTCATCGTGTGTGCCGTCAATTGTTTCGCGTGGCGTCGATTATGCTTTGACGCGCGTTGCGCTGTAAAGAGACAAAAGTTCAGCCGCCGACAAAGCATCTTCCGTTTTAGTGAAGACGTTTGCGGGCGGCTGAATGTTCCTGTCCGATGCGGACGACTCTTTAGTTGCTCGCAGCCGATTCGGCCTTCTTAGACTTATCGGCTTTCTCGGATTTCTCCGCCTTCTCCTCCGCCGTCTCGCTGACGGGGATGCCGAGCGCGAGGCGCACCTCGTTCTCGATTCGCATGCGCAACTCGACGTTGTCCTTCAAGGTCTGCTTCGAGTTCTCGCGTCCCTGCCCGAGCCGCTCGCCCCTGTAGGAGAACCACGCGCCGGACTTCTCGACGATGCGGTTCGCCACGCCGAGATCGATCACGTCGCCCTCGCGCGAGATGCCCTCGCCGTACATGATGTCGAATTCGCACTCGCGGAACGGCGGCGCTACCTTGTTCTTCACCACCTTGACCTTCGTGCGGTTGCCCACCACACGGTCGCCGTCTTTGATCGCCCCGATGCGGCGGATGTCCAGACGAAGGCTTGAATAGAATTTCAGAGCGCGCCCGCCCGTCGTCGTCTCCGGTGAACCGAACATGACGCCGATCTTCTCGCGTATCTGGTTGATGAAGATCAAAGTCGTGTTCGACGAAGAGACAATCGCCGTCAGTTTGCGCAACGCCTGCGACATCAGGCGCGCCTGCAAGCCCGGCAGGCTGTCGCCCATCTCGCCGTCCAACTCCGCGCGCGGCACGAGCGCTGCCACCGAGTCGATGACGATCACGTCCACGCCGTTCGAGCGCACGAGCGCCTCGCAAATCTCCAGCGCCTGCTCGCCCGAATCCGGCTGCGAGATCAACAAATCGTCTATGTTCACGCCGAGTTTCCCGGCGTATTCCGCGTCCATCGCGTGCTCGGCGTCAATGTAGGCAGCGACGCCGCCGACGCGCTGCGCTTCCGAGACGATGTGCAGCGCGAGCGTGGTTTTGCCGGACGACTCCGGCCCGTAAATTTCGACGACGCGCCCGCGCGGCACTCCGCCGATGCCGATGGCCGCGTCAATTGAGAGCGCGGTCGTCGAGATCGCCAGTATGTCCGCGACTTCCCGCTCGCCGAGACGCATGATCGATCCCTTGCCGAATTTCTTCTCGATATTGAGCAGCGCCGCCTCAACGGCCTTGCCGCGCTCGCTCTGTTTGCTATCAGCCATTGTGGTAATCACTCTTTCTGTCCCCTCTTCTCAACATTAGTTTGTGCGTCCGTCCAGCGAACGGGAAGGAGTATAGCACAGACAACGCAAGAATGGAACACTGTTTCATGTATGAAACGAACATTATTTTGCCGACAAGTGGGGTGCGAAAACTCACAGCCGCACGAGTTCGATGCTGACCAAAAAGGCTGGCATGCGTGCTCGTCGCAGCGCGTAAGGATACGTCAACGGACGCGCTCAAGTCGAGTGCGGTTCAGGTGTTTTCGCCTGCGCCGTTTAAGCGGGCAATAAACCGCGCGCGAACTGGCCGACGCGTGGTGTGAGGTCGGGCGCGTCGGCATGTTTTTCGATCTCCGAGACGATGGCCGAGCCGACGACCGCTGCGTCCGCGTAACGCCACACGTCCGCGACCTGTTCCCGCGTCGAGATGCCGAAGCCGACGGCGACGGGCAAATTCGTGTGGGTGCGAACGCGCGCGACGAGGCGTTCGGCGTCCGTGCTCGATTCGTTTCGCACGCCAGTCACGCCCGCGCGCGAAACCGCGTAAATGAAGCCGCTCGCGCGCGCGGCGATGCGTTTGAGGCGCGCGTCGGTCGAGGTGGGCGCGACGAGAAAGATCAGGTCGAGCGAGTGCGCGCGTAGCGTGGCGGCGAAATCTCCGGCCTCTTCCGGCGCGAGGTCGGTCACGAGCATGCCGTCAACCCCTGCGCGCGCGGCATCCCGACAAAGACGCTCCGCGCCGTACTGCAACAGCGGGTTGTAATAGCTGAACAGCACGACGGGCACGTCCGTCTCGCGCCGCGCATCCGCGAGCGCCGCCAGCACCTCCGCGACGCCCACGCCGCCTCGGAGCGCGCGTTCGGAGGCGCGCTGAATGACAGGCCCGTCGGCCATCGGATCGCTGAAGGGCACGCCGAGTTCCAGGACGCTCGCGCCCGCCCGTGCGAGTTCCACGATAAGCGCACGCGTTGTTTCCAGATCAGGATCGCCCGCCGCCATAAAGGGGATGAAGCAGCGCCGCGCCTCCGCTCTCAGGCGCGCGAAAGTTTCCGCGATGCGACTCAAGGCAGTTCGACGCCTCCGACCGTCTCACCATGCGCACGCTCCGTCTGTTCACTAACGGCAGCGGCGGCGGGCGCATCATTCTTCGCAGACGCGTCGGCCACACCCTGCACGTCCTTGTCGCCGCGACCCGACAGGTTGACGAGGATCGTCTGTTCCGGCGTCAACTCGCGCGCCAGACGCAACGCGTGTGCGACGGCATGCGCCGATTCGAGCGCCGGGATGATTCCCTCCTGCTCGGACAACGTGCGAAAAGCCGCGAGCGCGTCCGCGTCCGACGCGGAAACGTATTCGACGCGCCCGGCGTCGTGCAGAAACGCGTGCTCCGGCCCGATTGAAGGATAGTCGAGTCCCGCAGAGATTGAATGAGTCGCGGCGATCTGCCCGCGCTCGTCCTGCAAGACGTAGCTCATCGTGCCCTGCAAAACGCCCGGACGCCCGCCGCCCCGCTCGTTGAAACGCGCCGCGTGCTCGCCGAGTTTATCGCCGCTCCCGCCCGCCTCGACGCCGATCATGCGCACGCCCGCATCGTTCAAAAACGGGTGAAACAAACCGATGGAATTCGACCCGCCGCCGACGCAGGCGACGAGCGCATCGGGCAGACGCCCGCCTTCCCTTTCAAGAAACTGTGCGCGCGCCTCGCGCCCGATGACGCTCTGAAAATCGCGCACCATGAGCGGGTACGGGTGCGGGCCGAGCGCGCTGCCGAGCAGGTAGTAAGTGTCTGCCACGTTCGTCACCCAATCGCGCAGGGCTTCGTTGATGGCATCTTTCAAAGTGCGCGCGCCCGCATCCACTTCACGCACCTCCGCGCCGAGCAACTCCATGCGGAAGACGTTCAGGCGTTGCCGCCGCACGTCCTCCGCGCCCATGTAGACGACGCATCGCAAACCGAACAACGCGCAGACGGTCGCCATCGCCACGCCGTGCTGCCCCGCGCCTGTCTCTGCGATGATGCGCCGCTTGCCCATGCGCCGCGCGAGCAGCACTTGTCCGAGCGCGTTATTGATCTTGTGCGAACCCGTGTGCGAGAGGTCTTCGCGTTTGAGGAAGAGGCGCGCACCATTCGTGAGCGCCGTCAGGCGCGCGGCGTAATGAAGCGGAGTCGGGCGACCGGAAAAATCGCGCAAGAGCGCCGCGTACTCAGTTTGAAACGCTTCGTCGTCGCGCACGGCGGCGTAGGCCGCGTTCAACTCTTCGAGCGGAGCCATCAAAGTCTCCGGCACATAGCGACCGCCATAAGCGCCCCAGTGGCCTTGCTCGTCGGGCTGGGTGAGAAAATTTTCGAGCATAAAATTTCAGGGACGCGCCTCGACAGCTATCTTCAACGCCGGATCATCGTCGCCAGCATGGTGGCGACCATCCTGCTCTCGTTCGCGGCTTGTGAGTAAACATCACATCTCGTCACCGTCAAAGTCCTGCCGGTCTTTACAACCTGTGCCTCGGCAACAAACTCTTCGCCCGCCGCCGGACGCAGAAGATTAACTTTGAACTCCACGCTTAAAACCTCGGAATCGGCGGGCATGAGCGTGTAAGCTGCATACCCGCACGCGCTATCCGCAATCGCCGTGATAATACCGGCGTGTATGTACCCGTTTTGCTGCGTCAGGTCTGCGCGATATGGAAGCGCGATAGAGACCGCTCCCGGCTCGACACGCCTTAAGCTCGCACCCATTAATTGCATAGCTTGTTGGCGCGCAAAGCTGGCGCGAATCCGACTTTCGTATTCCCTGTCCGGAGGCGGCAAAAGGCTCATGGCATAAAGGTCGGCGCTAGCGCAACGGGCAAGCTGCCGAACAATTCATAAACTTGAATTTGTCGCGAGATTATAGCACCGGGACGGCAGCCGGGTTGAGGGCGGGTGCGAGGGCGGAGCGATTGCGCCCTTCGCCTTTGGCGCGGTAGAGGGCGGCGTCGCTGGCGGCGTAGAGCGCGCGCTCGGACGTGGCATGAGTCGGGCAGGAGGCGACGCCGATGCTGACGGTGACGCAGCCGACCCCTTCAATCTCGTGCGACGACACGGCTTCGCGCAAACGTTCGGCGGCCGAGAGCGCGCTCGCTTCCATCGCGCCCGCCAGCAGCAGCGCAAACTCTTCGCCGCCCAGACGCGCCGCCGTGTCGTTGTCGCGCGAGAGTTCCGTGAGCGCGTGCGCAACGTGGCGTATGCAGGCGTCGCCCGCCGAATGGCCGTGCGTATCGTTGACGCGTTTGAGGAAATCAATGTCCACGAGCAGAAGCGAGCAGGCGACGTGGTAACGCCGCCAGCGTTCGAGTTCCTGGCCGAGCGCGGTGCGAAAGCGTCGGCGGTTGGCGAGTCCGGTCAGGTAATCGCGGTCGGCTTCGGCGCGCAGCTTGTCCATCGCCTGTTTGAGTTTAACGAGTTGTTCGGTGCGCGCAAGAAGGAGCGGGAGTTCGACCGGAAGTTGAAAATAATCGAATGCACCGGCGGCGAGCGTCGCGTGCCTGCGCGCGGCGTCCGATTCCATGTCGCCGAAGAGGATGAGCGGCACGCCTTCCTGCTCGCGCACGACATGGCGCGTCAACTCGTCGGCGCTGATGCCTTTGAGATTCGTGTCGGCGACGACCAGGTGCGGGCGCGACTTGCGCAGCGCGACGATGGCTGCCGCGCCGCTCGCCACGCCGACGACGGCGAAGCCCGCGCGCCCCAGTGCGTCGAGCGAAGTGGCGCGGCGCGGTTCGTCCGTTACGACGAGCACGCGTCCCTGTTCGCGTGAGTTCGCCTGATTGCTAGTCTCTCGCGCAGTTCCGGCGCTCATGTGTTTCGTTTGAGGGCAAATCGCTAGTGAAAACTAAGGAGGAGGCTCTGGGGCGGCGGTCGCTCGTTCGGCTCTCCTTCGCCGAAGGAGGCACGCGTTAAAACGTTCGCTACGCCGACAGCATACCTTAGATGGGCGTCTCTGCGTCAAGGTTTTTCTCGCACGCGCGCACCGCTGCGACGAAAGCGCGCACGAGCGCCGCGTCTTTCCGCCCCGGCGCGCTTTCCACGCCGCTGCACACGTCAACCGCAAAAGGACGGACGGCGGCAATCGCCTGCGCGACGTTCTCCGGCGTGAGTCCGCCCGCGAGGTACAACTGCGCGACCAACTCGCGCGTGCGGCGCGCCAATTCCCAATCGAAAGTCTCGCCCGTCCCGCCGCGCGCGTGCGGGCTGTAAGCGTCGAGCAAAATCGACTCCGCCGGAAAACGCCGCGCCTGCTCCGGCGCAAAATCTTTACCGGCGCGCAGGGCTTTAATAACTCGATGCTCTCCGAGCGCGGCGCAATACTCCGCCGACTCATCGCCGTGCAACTGCACCGCCCCGACGCCCGCCTCCTGTGCCTTGCTCGCCACCGCGCCCGCGTCCGTCTCGTTGACGAAGACCCCGACGCAAAACGCCTCGCGCGGCAACTGGCGGATGATCCGCCGCGCATCTTCCGGCACGACGTAGCGCAGGCTGCGCGCGTAAAAGTTGAAGCCGAGCGCGTCCGCCCCGGCCTCCAGCGCCGCCCGCGCGTCCTCCAGATTCGTGATGCCGCAGACCTTAATCTTCACCATGCGATATTCCAGGGCGCGAATTTACAAGTTGGAATTCAAACATTGAATTTCAAACCACGCCTAGCCAGCGTAACTTTCTTCTCCCAGCAATGAGCGCAGGGCTTGAGCCGGATCATTTGCGCGCATCAACTTTTCGCCGATGAGAAAGCCCCTGTAGCCGAGCGATTGGAGGCGGCGCAGGTCGGCGTTTGTGCTGAGGCCGCTTTCGCTGACGAGCAGTGCGCCCGGCGGCGCTTCCGCGACGAGTTCGACCGACGTTTCCAGCGACACTTCAAAGTTGTGCAAGTTGCGATTGTTGACGCCGATGATTTTCGCGCCGCAACGCGCCGCACGCCGCAACTCTTCCGCCGTGTGGACTTCGACCAGCGCGTCCATGCCGAGTTCGTCTTCGGCGATGCTTCGCAGGCGCGCGAGCGTCCCGTCGCCGAGCGCAGCGACGATCAGCAGCAGCGCATCGGCGCGTGCCGCAGCGGCCTCGTAAATCTGCCACTCGTCAAAGATGAAATCTTTCCGCAGCAGCGGGAGCGAAGTGCTCTCGCGCACCTCACGCAAATCGTCGAGCGAGCCTTTGAAATGATCCTCTTCGGTCAGCACGGAAATCGCCGCCGCGCCCCCGGCCTCGTATTCTCGCGCGAGCGCGCTGGGCGAGACCTCGCGGCATATGTCGCCGAGCGAGGGCGAGGCGCGTTTGATCTCCGCGATGATCTGGAAACGCCCGTCGCGCGCGAGCGCGGCACGAAGCGCGTGCGGTTTCGCCCCGCCACGCACGCGCACGGCGTCCGCGCGCAACTCTTCAAGCCCGCGCTCGTCCATCGCGCGCGCCAGACGCACACGCTTTCGCTCGATGATGCGACTCAAAAAATCGGGCGTGGCGTTCATGCGTTGGTCGCTTCCACTAATTGCCGGAGTTTGTCGCTCGCGGCTCCGGTATCAATGCTCGACGCGGCGATGGCGGCGGCCTCAAGCAAGCTCTCTCCCATGCCGCCGACGTAGAGCGCGCCCGCCGCGTTGGCGATGACGAGCGAACGCGCCGCATCGCGCCGCTCGCCCGCGAGCACGCTCTGAATGATACGTGCGTTCATCTCCGCATCGCCGCCGCGCAACTCGTCCAACGCCGCGCGCTCGATACCAAAATCCTCCGGCTCGATCTCGAAAACGCGCACGTCGCTATCTTTCGCTTCGGCCACGAGCGTCTTGTCGGTGACAGTGATTTCGTCCAGCCCGTCCCGCCCGTGAACGACCCACGCGCGCTCGGTGCCGAGCGCGGCGAGCGTGCGCGCCAGCGGTTCGACAAGCGAGGCATGCCAGACGCCGATTACCTGTCGCGGCGCGCCCGCAGGGTTCGTCAAAGGGCCGAGTAGATTGAAAGTGGTATGCACGCCGAGTTCGCGGCGTACGCCCGCGACGCGCGCCGTCGCACCGTGATAGAGCGGCGCGAACATGAAGCAGATGCCGATGCGTGCGAGACACTCTTCCGACACTTCGGGCGCGGCGGACACGTGCACGCCGAGCGCGTTGAGCACATCCGCGCTGCCCGAACGGCTCGTCGCGGCGCGGCTGCCATGCTTCGCTACGGGAAGCCCTGCGCCCGCGATGACGAAGGCGGCGGCGGTCGAGACGTTGAAAGTCTTGGCCGCGCTCGAACCCGTCCCGGCGGTGTCTATGAAACACGCATGACGCGCATGTATGCGCACGGCGCGTGCGCGCATCGCTTCGGCCATCCCTGTCAACTCTTCGACCGTCTCGCCCTTCAAGGCCAACGCGACGAGCGCGCCCGCAATCTGCGCGTCCGTCGCGCTCTCATCCAACAGTGCGTCGAGCAGCGCGGCGGCGTCCGCGCGGCTCAGGTTCTCGCCGCGCATCAAACGCAACAACAAAGCGCGGAGTCCCGCGCCCGCCTGCGGTGCGTCCCTGCGCACGGGCGTCGGCAAAAGCCATGCTGGTCGGTCATTGCTCATAAGGACTTAGCCCGTTGTCAGTTGTCAGTTGTCCGTTGTGTGTGGTTTCGCATGTAGAAAGGCGTCTTTAGTACTCAAAGCTGAGCAGCACGAAACAACTGACTACTGACAACGCATTACTAACGATTCAGGAAATTCGCGAGCAGACGCTTGCCTTCCGTCGTCAAAATTGATTCGGGGTGAAACTGCACGCCCTCGACGTTCAACTCGCGGTGGCGCAAGCCCATGATCAAATTGTCGTCGGTCGTCGCGGAGACTTCAAGACACGCGGGGAGAGTGGCGCGTTCGACGACCAGCGAGTGATAGCGCCCTGCTTTGAAGTGCTGCGGGAGCCCCTCGAAGACAGTGCGCCCGTCGTGTTCAATCTCCGCCGGTTTGCCGTGCACGGGCAACGGCGCGCGCACCACGCGCCCGCCGAACACTTCGCCGATAGCCTGGTGGCCGAGGCAGACGCCGAAGATGGGAATGCGCCCTGCGAAACGTTCGATGGCCGCACACGACAGCCCCGCATCGCGCGGCTCGCCCGGCCCCGGCGAGATCAAAATCTTTTCCGGGCGATAATCCCTCTCGATCTCTTCCAGCGTCACCTCGTCGTTGCGGCGCACCACCATCTCCGCGCCCAACTCGCCGAGGTATTGCACGAGGTTGTAAGTAAACGAGTCGTAGTTGTCTATCACGAAGATCATAACAAAGCTGTCAGTCATCAGTTGTCAGTCGTCAGTTGTCTGTGCTGCATGAAGGAAGTTGCTAAAGGTTAAATCGAGCAACTACCCACGAGGACAAAAACAACTGACAACAGACGACGGACGACTGACTAATTCTTTTCTCCCAGCACCTCCGCCACTTCCGTCTGGTTGTTGTCGAGAGCGAACTTGTGCGCGGTGCGGCCTTGTTTGTCTCGCAGGTTCGTCTTCGCGCCGCCCGCCAGCAGCAGGCGGACGATCTCGGCGTTGCCCTTTGCGGCGGCGATCATCAGGGGCGTGCCGCCAACCTGGTTGGCCGCGTTCGGGTCTACGCCTTTCGCCAGAAGTTTTTCGACGAGCGACGTTCGACCGTAGAAGACAGCCCAGGAGAGGGGCGTGCCGCCCGAATCGTCTCGCGCGTTCACGTCCGCGCCGCGCGCGATGAGCGTTTCGGCGATCTCCGTATCGGGGAGCGCCATCGAATACGATAGCGCCGTGTAATTTTCGAGGCCGCGCATGTTCACGTCGGCGCGATGGTCGAGCAGGAGGCGCAGGAGTTCCTTATCCCCTGCGCGCGCGGCGCGGATCAAAGGCGTCTTCCCGTCGCGGTCGAGCACGTTCGGGTCTGCGTTTCGTTCGAGCAAGAGTTTGGCGATGTCCATCTGCGAGTTGGTCAGCGCCGCCGTGAGCGGCCTGTTGCCGCGCGCGTCGCGCACATCCGGGCTCATGCCTGCCGCGAGAAATAGTTTGACCGCCCACATGTCGCCGTCGCCCGCGTGCATGACAAACTCTTCCTCCTTGAAATTGATGCCGCGCAGAGCCAACTCGCGCCGCGCCGTCTCCGGGTTAACTCGCTCGCTCGGCTGTCGCAAACAAGCGACTGACGCCGCGCACAACCAGAGCGCGACGGCAAAGCGTAACGGCTGTCGTAAATTATTTTTCAACCTGACCAATTAACTTTCCCCTGCACGCGTCGCCCGCGTTTTTCCTTCAAGCATCTCACTCATAAACCGCGCTCGGCCATCTCAATCGCGCGGAGCATCGCGCGCGCCTTGTTGACCGTCTCCTCGTATTCGCGCGCGGGCACGGAGTCGGCCACGATGCCCGCCCCGGCCTGCACCTGCGCGCGCCCTCCGCAGATGCGGAC
>DASQDV010000546.1:0-9266 GCA_035633995.1 Pyrinomonadaceae bacterium
GAAGAGATGAAAGTCACGCGCGACGGCAAGGAAGAGGACAAAGTTAAATACAAGTTGACCGACCCGGAAGAATACCGCCGCAAGAAGATTATCGTCGTCGGCGCGGGCAACTCGGCCATCGAAGCGGCGGTCGATCTGGTCGCACGCCGCGACGGCACGAAGATCACTTTCCGCCCCGACGACGAGATCAACGAAGTCACGCTCGTCATCCGCAGCGACCTGAAAAACGATCTCAAGTTCGGCAACAAGCAGCAGGTTTACGACTGCATTGACGAAGGCAAGATCAAGGTCTTTTTCGGCACGGGCATCAAAGAACTGCGCGACGACGAAGTTGTCCTGATGAACGCGCGCTCGCAGGAAGTGAAGGCGACGATCAAGAACGACTACATCTTCGCCATGATCGGCGGCGACCGCCCGACCAAGTTCCTCGAAGCCATCGGCATCAAGATCGGTTGATCGGAAACATCCGCCGAGAGATGCCTGCTGCTGTGGCGGCGGCGACGGCGGGCGTGTCCTGGCAATGCTCGTACCCGCCCGCTTGCCGCAGGCGGTTCTGACCGGAGTTCAAACAACAGAAGAGGCCGCGTGCGTCGCAGACGCACGCGGCCTCTTCGTTTCAGAAATTATTAACAGCTTACGGCTCGTTCGGATCGCTGCCGTTGGTGGGGACGGGTCGCCCCATTGATTGATAGATGCCGACGATCTCGTTCATCTTCTCGCGCGCCTCGGCGTTGTCCGGCTGGTAGCGGAGCGCACGCCGATAGTCGCCGAGCGCGAACTTGTAGAGCGCGGGCTGTCCCGCGTCGCGGTACAGGTTGCCGCGTTCGACGAGCGCGGCGGCGGCGGCGACTTTATCGGCCTGCGAAGCGCCCCCGGCCTTGGCTTTAGCCTCGGCCTTTTCGATCTTGGCGTCGAGCGCGGCGGTTTCAAGTCCCGGCTTCGTGGCCGCGCCGGACGGGGCGGCGGGCGACGTTGCGCCGGCAGGAGCGCCGCCATGCGCGGAAGAGACGGGCGGAATCGCGCCGCCCGTCTGAGTCGTCGTTCCGGCAGACGCGTTGCTGTTGTTGGCCACGCCCCTGTTGTTAGTGTTGGAAGACGGCGAGCCGCAGGCAGCAGAGGCTAACAACGCAGCTCCGCACGTGAGAGATAAAACTAAAGTTCGCATCTGGTGTCCGATTCCAATAACCCTTGTTGGACTTACTTCCCGTTGTGGCATTGGACACAGGTGACGGGGGCTTTCGTCGCGGGGTCGCGCTTCTTGACCGTGTCGTGACAGACGTTGCAGTTGCGGTGATACGCTTCCTCGTTGGTCAAGACGATTGGGTCGGACTCGTCCGGATAGGTGACTTCCGGGTTGGCCGGCCAACCGGCGGGCTTCACGTCGGCCTGCGCGTGGCATTCACGGCAGGTCTTGACGGGCTTGGCGTCGGCCTTCTCCAGAGAGGCGGTCGTCAGCATCTCTTCGCGCTCGGAAGTTTTGAGCACGCCTTTGAGCGCCGACTTCGGTTGATCCGTGTGGTGGCACTCGGCGCAGCCGATGACCGATTTGCCGTCGGCGCTGTAGTTCTTTATCGAGTGCGTTTCGTGCGTGAACAGTACGGACTTGCTTCCCTGCCCGGTCGCCTTGGCGTCCTTGCCGAGCGTGACTTCTTTCGGCTGAACCTTGCTGCTGAGAGAAGCGACGAGGGTGGGTGCGTTACCCGACAGTGTAATGGCGGCAAAACTGAGTGTGGCAGCGAGAACTAAGAATAATTTCATGGCCGGTCGTCCTTCAAAGTGGGGTCTGCCCTGCTGGCGGCAGCCTTTTCAGACTCAGGGGAGATGAAATATCAAACTGGTAGAGCGTGGAACCGAAGCGCTAAACGTAAACGCGCATCAGTCGGGACACTATAAGACCGCGCGCACGCGCTTGTCAATTTTTTCCCGAAAAATCGGCGCGCGCCAAGTCAAATTCCCATGCGGAAAGTTTGGGCTTTGTGGCAGCGTTTGCAGTCGTTGAAGTCTGCGTCGCCGAAAGCGCGCCGCCCGTTGTGGCAGGTCATGCAGCTTTGCCCGCGCACGGTGTTGAAGTGCTGCGCGACGGAGGGCGCGGTGACTTGCCGCGCCTGCGGGAGACCCGCGCGCAGGTTGTGGCAATCGTTGCAGCCGAGGCGTTGCCGCGCGCCGTGCGTGGCGTGGCTGAAACTGGCGCGGAAGGCGCGCGCGTTCGTCGGAGTGCGGAAGAAGCGCGCGTTGAGCGACTGGCAGACACCGCACGAGGCGATGTCGCGCCCGTTCGCCTGCGAGTTCGGCGTATGGCAGGTGTAACACTGGCCGTGCGCGTTGAAGCCTGCGGGGATGGTCATCGCTGCGGCGCGGCGCGCGGCGGGCGTGTGGCAGGCGACGCAGCCGTTCGCGGGACGCGCCGCGCCCGTGTTGTGCTGCGCGTGGTCGAACTTCGCGTTGAAGCTGCGGATCGAGGGGAAGCCTTTGACGGGCGGATTGCCCGATTGCACGTCCGTGTGGCAGATGGCGCACATCGGGATGTTCTGCGTGACGAACTGCGGCAGGTGGCAATCGGTGCAGGCTTTATGGCCGGGCAGCGTGGGGCGCGTCGAGTTGTCGCGGCTGTGACAGGAGGCGCAGGCCAGCGAGGCGTGGCGCGGGCTGTTGTGCAGGAACTTCGAGAAGTCAACGCCGCTCATCTGTTGCTGCTGCGGCTCGGCGGCTGCGGCGGGCGCGGAGGATGCGGCGGACGCTGCGGCGCGACGGTTTAAAACGGAGACGGCGACAATCGCGGCAACACTTGCGACGAGGAGCGCGAGCGCGAGCGTGCGGCGCACGCCCTTCCGGCGTCGCGCTGTTGAAGCGGCGGCGTTGTTACTGCTGCTGTTCTCCGTCAGGAATTGTTCTTCGTCGGCGCGGCGCACGTTCGGTTAGTCGCCCTCCTTCTTCGGCGCTTCTTTACAGCGCGGCGGTATCAGTTGTTCGAGGCTCGTGAGAGTTCTCGGCTTCTTGCCCGCCTTCTCCAGCGCCTCGTTCTCTTTCTTCGCGGCATCGAGCACAGCCGTGTAGTGGCTACAAGGAATTTCGGACTTCAAACTGATGGGCGGCGTGTGGCAGAGCGCGCAGTCGAACTTCGCGTCTTTGTTGCGCTCTCTGAGTTCACGAAACACTGAGAGTGACAATCCGGCAGTGCCGGAAATCGCCGTGTGACAGGCGGAAGATGAACACGACAACAGTTGCACGAGATTTCCTTTGTCGCGCATCTCCTCAAGCGTCTTCGCTTTGCGCACACCGGCGTGGCATTGCGTGCAGGTGATGACGACCTCTTTGGTTTTTTCGTCATCGCCCTGCTTCCATTTCTCGTTTGGCTTAAATTGATGCTTGTACTTGCTATGGACAAACTTCGGCGCGACGCGCACAGGCATCGCACTGGCGTGCGCCGCCTGAGTTATTTGCGCGATGGCGGGCACGAGCTTCATCGTCCCTTTTGTTTGAACGGCAGGAGATTTCGGCTGTGCGCCGAGCGCGTTTGACAGTGCAACCGTCTGCAAAAGCGGCTTCGCATCGTTACGATGGCACTCGCTGCACTGGTGCGAGAGCGGCGGCTGCTGGCGGTTCTCCACGCCCTCTCTCCAGTGGCACGCAAAACAGGTCGCGTGGCTGGTCGGGGTCGTCATAAAAGTTCCGGCGGGCAGCAAATTGTCTTTCGGCGTGCCTGCGGGCATGACCGGCACAGTCGGGTCGAGCTTGTGGCAATGCATGCAAGTCGCCTGAATGTTCATCTTCTTGCCGGACACTTTTTCAAACTGCAACAGCGTCGTCGATTTGATGTGCTTCACGTGCGGGAAGATATCCGCGAACTGCGAAGGCTCATTCTCCTTCGGAAACTTGAAGCGCGCTTCGCTCTTGGGCGCGACGACGGTGTGGCAGTTCGAGCAGATGACGGGTCGCGCGCCGCGAAAGAATTGCTGGCGGTGGCAGTTGATGCACGACGGGTGATCCGGATAATCGGCGATGTCCGGCTTCTCGAACGAAGGAATCTGGTGGCAGGAGGCGCAATTCTCGAAGTGGCCTTTGGTGGCGTGCGAAAAGTTTGAATAGTCAACACGCGGCCTCGCTGCTGCGGCGGGAGCGCGGCGGCGCGTCTGCGTGCGCGAAGTTGATCTGCTCTGCGCCGCTGCCGCCGCTGATTCCTCGCCCGCCTCTTTTGAAGCGGCGCGCGTGTAGACGCAGATCATCGCCGTGATGGACACGAAGACGATCAGTGTGACGAAACGAAAATCGCTGATGGTTTGACGAAACAGACTCGCGCGTCGCAACCCGTTAGTCCTTTCGCTGTCGGCTATTCGTAAGTCTGGCGCACGACTGCCTGAGAAATCCGCCGGAGTTCATCTTTGACAAGAGCGAATGCGTAGTCTCGCTAAAATTTTAGAGCACAAAAGCAAAGGGCTTTCGTTGTAACACAGATAACAGAGCCTGACAACGATATTTTACTGAGGGGCGACCGAAGCGCGTGCAAAGTCTGTATGCGCCGCCTTCGCCGCCCGGCAAACGCGCTCTAACTCTTGCCGCCCGACGGCGCTTTCGAGGCATCCTCAGCGCTGCCCGCCGTATCGAGGCCGGAGCGCAGTTGCGGCAGCGCGGGGTTCGTGGGGTTGAGGCTTTCGAGTTTGGCGAGCGTCGAGCGCGCCTCCGTCTTGTCGCCTTTGCGCGTGAGCGCGACCACCATGTTCTGCAACGTCGGCTCGTGGTTCGGGTCGAGTTGGAGCGAGCGGCGGAATTCGGCCAGCGCGCGCTCGTTGTCCGGCGGGGTGCGCAGGAGAAATGTCAGGCCGAGGTCGGTGCGGACGTTGATGTCGTCGGGCGTTCTGGCGAGCGCGGCGGTGTACCACTTTTCCGCCGCCAGATAATTTCCGGTGTCGTAGTTGACGTTGCCGAGCGCGACGACCGGCTCAAGCTCGTCCGGCTTCAAAGTGTTGGCGCGCAGCAGAAATTCGAGCACGTCGTCGAGCCGCTCGGTCTGGAAAGAGGCGCGTGCCGCCTGCATCTGCGCCTCGTAGTCGGAAGGATTCTCGCGCGCGGCCTTCACCGCCGCCTGCGCCGCCGTCTCCAGGCGCTGCTGGTCGGCCACCGCGTTTGAAGGAAGCGCCGACTGCGCCGGGCGCCCGTCGCCCGTCAGCGTTGCGCCCGCGCGCATGTTCGCCCAACTCGCAAACCCGAACCCGAAGAACAGGCCGAAGCCGATTCCGATCAGGGAAAACAGGATGTTCTCTCGATTCATAAATCTGTAGAGTGACAGGCGACGGGCGGCAGGCGACAAGTTAAAACAAAAATTCTTGTCTTCAACTTGTCACCTGCCACCCGTCACCTGTCACCGTCTTTATGCGTATGAGTGTAAGCCCGGCAGCAGGTAGCTGACGCCGAGGTAGGTGAAAATGACGAGCAGGAAAGCGACGACAGCGAAATAGGCCGAGCGTTTCCCGGTGATGCCGCGTGCGATGCGCGCATGGAGGAAGCCGCCGTAGGTGAGCCAGGCGACGAACGCGCCCGTCTCCTTCGAGTCCCAGCCCCAGTAGCGACCCCACGACTCGTTCGCCCAGATCGCGCCCGTCACCAAAAGCATTGCGAGCCCGGCAAAGGCCACGCTCGCCGTCTTGTACATCAGGCTGTCGAGCCGTTCAGCCGAAGGGAGCGCCTTGCGCAAAACGTCCGTGCGGAAGCTGAAAAAGACGACAAAGAGCGTGGCGGCAAACGCCGTGATCAGCGCGGAGAGTTCCACCGGGTTCGCGTTCAAGCTCAGGATGAGCGACGAACCGCGCTCGGCGACGAACTGCTCGGAGGCCGCGACGAAGCGCGACGGCTCAATCGCCTGCACCTGTTCCGCAGTCATGCCCTGCTGCTCGGCGAGCCACGCGCCGAACTTCGGATACTGGTTCGGATTGATGCGGCTGACCACGTTCGTCATGCCCTTAACCTGCGTCACGAGCGCGACGATGGCGCACGCCTGCGAGACGAGCGAGAGTTTCAACAGCCAGTGTCCCCAGCCGCGCGCCCGCTCGTCGTTCTGAAAAACGTACTTGCAGAACAGCACGATCACGCCGAGCAGGAGCACGCCCGAAATGATGATGAGCAACCCGACGTAAGGAATGTCCGCGCGCAAGGGGAGCGCCATGCGCGAGCCCTGCATGAAGGTCGAAGCCGTGTAGATGCCCGTCGTGAAGACCGAGAAGCGGCTGATGCTGGCGAACACGCCGAGGCCGAAGATGGCCGCCCAGATCGCCATTGATTCGGGCTTCGTGCCGACTTTCAGCAAATAGATGACCGCCGCCGCGAAGCAGACGAGCGCGACGCCATAGGCGAGCGATGCGATGCCGACGTGAATCGGTCGCCAGTAGGAATCGAGGACGGGCGGCAAATTGATGAAGTCGTTGCCGATGAAGCGCGCAAGGACGAGGATGAGCGCGGCGAGCGGGAGCGAAACCGCACCGATGAAGCGGAAATTCTTTCGCCCCGAAATAACCATCGTCGTGATGCCCGCGCCGAAGGCGAAGGCGAGCGACAAATCGTAGAGGTTGGCGAACGGGATGAAGCGAAACGCCCATTCCATGTCCGCCGCGCTTTTCCCCTGCGCCAAAAAGATTTGCAACTCGCGGTCGTAGCCCGCGACCCAGCGCACGCACCAACTCGACAAGTTGAAGAACACGCCGAGGCAGCCAGTCCACAGGCCGATCTTCTGCGCCATGTTCGAGGGCGCGTAGAGATTCGTCAAATGGAAGGTGGCGGCGGCGAGATAGCAGGCGAGCGCGATCATCATCAGCGCGCCGTCGTCTATGAAGCGGTCGCCGCCCATGCGTATGCGGAGCAACGCCATCAGGATCGCGCCGACGATGGGAATGATGGCCGGGAGGTACGATTTCAGCGACCAACCGCCGCTCTCCTCGTGCTTCGGGGAAGCGGTTTCCGACGGGGTACTCAAAACCTCATTATTGCCTAAAACTTCACTCATGATTTTTGCACCTCTTGGGGTTGTCCGGTAATGGCCTGTAGGAGTCTCTTGAATCTGTCTTCGAGCGCGACGATATTGCGGTTCGTGTTCCCGCCGAGCACGACCTCGAAATTCTTCGAGTCCGCGCCCGTCTCTTCGATGATCGCCCAGACGCGCTGGTGCGAGAAGAAGAAGACGGCGGCGAGCGTGCAGAACAGCAACGCGCTGCCGAGGTAAAAGATGTTCGTGCCCGGATCGCGCTGGATGGAGAGCATGTGCGCCTCCGGCACTTTCTCGAAATCTATGAGCCGGAACTTGTAACCTGCGACCGCGCGACCCACCGGCGCGCCCGACGGCAACTCCTGCGCGAACGCAAAGGCGCGGCTGCGCTCGCCCGCCGGACTCACGACGTTCAGGATGGCCGCAGGGTTGTTGTAGTCGCCCGACTGCGAGCCGACCTGCGCGCCGCTCATCTGGAAATCGGGCTGGAAATCAACATAGTCGATCTTCGTGCCGTCCGGCAGTTGCGCCGAGCCGTCGCGCGCGACGCTGACTTCGAGCGGCTCGCCGCCCGCCTCAGGCGTCAGGCGCAGCTTGATGTTGCGCGCGTGCCCCATGTTCATGAAGCTGGCCTGAAAGAAACGGTAGCCGCGATAATCGTAGGGGCGGTTCATGTGTACGAGCGCGTTGTGTTCGCCCGTCTCGTCCTTGATCTTGATCTGCGTAAGCCAGTCAATCGTGTTGTCGGCGGTGATCGGGCCGTCTTTCCTGATCAACTTTTGCTGGATGTCCGTGCAGACGACTTCAAAGGGCAGCGCGGCGGTGGATTTATCGAGCCGGAAATTGCTCGTATCCTCGATCTTGAAGACGGTTTCGGACATCTCTTTAGACGACGCGCCGGGCTGCAACCACATCGAACCCGTGCGCCCGAACTGAGCCGTCATAAAACCGCCGAAGAAGATCGTCAGCAGCGCGACGTGGACGGCATACGCGCCCAGACGGTTCCACGCGCCGCGTTGCGCGAGGATGTAGGTGCGGCCTCCCTTCTCCGTCACGATGGGCTTGAGGCCGACCTTGCGCGAAGCTGCGGCGATGCGTTCGGCGAGCGCCGCGCGGCTCTCGGCGCGCATCTCAAGCGTGTTCGACACCGTCTGCTTGCGCAGCCACCCGGCGACGACATCTAGTTTCGGGCGCTTGACGTAAACCCACGCGCCGGGGAAACGCTCAATCGAAGCCAGCACGATGTTCAGGGAGAGCACGAGCAGGAGCGCGTTGAAATACCACGAATGGTAGATGTCGAAAAAGCCGAGCACGCCGCCGAGCAGTTTTTGCGACGGCGTCAGCGAGGCGAAGTATTTGTCGAAGCCGTCCACGTTCGTCTGCATGATGAGCATGCCGATCATGCTGGCGCACGCGAGCAGGACGAGCAGCGAGACGCCGAAGCGGACGCTGCTGAGCAGGTTGAGCACGCGCGTAATGATCGAAGGGGTCGAGCGCGCGGGTGCGATTCGGTTTACACCTATCTCGTTTTTGGTTTCTTCTATGGCAGACATTTATTTATGAATTTCAGCAATACCGCCGAGGAAACTTCATTTGAAATTTAATGCGACCGAGGACTGGTGGGTCGCGCGTTGCTACGCAGTGGAGGCCATCATAGCCGATCACTGTCACATCATCAACTGGATGCACAAACGTTTTTGCAATCGCACGGCGCGCACCCGCGCGCGACGTTTTTGAGACGCGCAACTTCATCGTGTATGATGCGAATTTCGGGCGACGGTTGGCAGCGAAGATGTTGCAGGCGCACCGCTCGTCCGTTACATTGCTGTTTGATGCCGTCTCGTTATCTTACCGGTGCCTGCGGTTTATTTCCCCGAAAGGCAGCAACGTTAAATTAAGGCCACAACGTTAAATTTCATCAATTTCGTCAGATTCATCTTATGAGCAAAAACATTCTCCTGTGTGTCGTCGGCCTCACGCTCGGCTTCGGCGGCGGTTTTTTCCTTGCCAATAAAGTCACGGGCAGCGCGCCGCCCGCTGCGGCGGCAAACGCGCCGCGCCCTGCCGCAGATTCCGCCCCGCCGCTCGATCCCAACCAGGCGGGCGCGCCGCTCCCGCCCGGCCACCCCGACATCAACAACGCGGCGGCGGGCGGCGGAGACGCGAACCCGAACGGCGTCGCCGCGACGAACGCGGAGGCGCAGGCCGCGATGGAAGCCGCCGACCGCAAGCCCAAAGATTTTGACCTGCAAATGAACGCCGCCACAGTCTTCTACAAACTCAAAGCCTTCGACAA
>DASQDV010000547.1:0-3808 GCA_035633995.1 Pyrinomonadaceae bacterium
CCCGTCTACAACGAGGAACGCGTGCTCGCGCGCACCTACGAGGAGTTGAGCGGGGTGCTAGAGCGTCTTGAAGTTGACTGGTCGCTTCTCTTCATCAACGACGGCAGCCGCGACGGCACGGCGAACCTTTTGGCCGCGCTCAACCGGCGCGACCCGCGCGTCGGCTTCATCCTGCTCTCGCGCAACTTCGGACATCAGGCCGCGCTCACCGCAGGCTTCGACCACGCCGACGCAGACATAGTCGTCAGCATGGACGGCGATTTGCAACACCCGCCCGCGCTCATACGCGAGTTGATGGAGGCTTGGCGCGAGGGTTACGACATCGTGCACACGCGCAAGCTCGACACGACGGGGCTGTCCTTCAAGCGCAGCCTCCCGACGCGCCTCGCCTATCGCATCGTCGCGCGCGTCGCGCAGATCAAGATCATCCCCAACGCTTCGGATTATCGTCTGCTCGACCGGCAGGCGCACGAGGCCGTGCGCTCTCTTCCTGAAAGCGCGCGCCTTTATCGCGGCCTGACGCCCTGGGTCGGCTTTCGCCAGTGCGTGCTTCCCTATGTGGCAGCCGAGCGCGCCGCCGGAACTTCGCAGTACAACTTCAAACAACTCGTCAACCTTTTTTCGCGCGCGGTCTTCGATTTTTCCAGCCTGCCGCTCCACCTCGGACTGTTCCTCGGCGGGGTCGCCATCTGCCTGAGCGCGCTCTATCTCTTTTTCATCCTCGTCTGGTTGTTGCTCGGCGAGGAAGCGCCGCCCGGCTGGGCTTCGAGCATCTCCGTGACGCTCTTTTTAAACTCCATCACGCTCGCCTTCATGGGCATCATCGGCGCATACGTCGCGCGCATCTACAACGAAGTGCGCGCGCGCCCCTCTTACATGCTCAGCCGCATTCAAGCGCCGCGCCCGAAGCATGACGACGCGGACGACTCGGAAAACAGGTAGCCGCCGGAGAACGTTTATGAGCACGACGACAGAACAGATCGCCGCCGACGCCGACGCCGCCGGACGCCGCGCCGACGCATGCAAAGTGTGCGAAAGCGAAGCCGGATACGAACGCGTGCACGGGCAGTTGGAACAGTGCCGTTCCTGCGGCTTCGTCACCTTTCGCGATTACACACCGGACGCGCTCGCGGAGATTTACACGGACGACTACTTCGCGGGCAAAGAGTACCCGGACTACGTCGGCCAGCAGGACGCCCTGCGCCGCTCGATGCGCCGACACCTCGCGCAGATGGCGCGCTACAATCCGCGCCGCGATTCGCTGCTCGAAGTCGGCTGTGCCTACGGGCTGTTTCTGGACGAGGCGCGGGCTGAGTACAGAGAGGTGGTCGGCGTTGACATCTGCGAGTCGCCGACCGCTTACGCGCGCGAGCGCCTGAATCTGAACGTCAGTTGCGCAGACTTTCTCGGGCTTGATTTCGGCGCGCGACGTTTCGACGTGGTCTGTCTGTGGGATACGGTCGAGCACCTGAGCGCGCCGGAGGCTTATCTTGAAAAAGCCACGCGCCTGCTCAATCCGGGGGGGATGATCTTCCTGACCACCGGCGACATCAGTTCCTTCAACGCGCGCCTGCGCGGCGCGAACTGGCGGCAGATACACCCGCCCTCGCACCTTCACTACTTCTCGCGCGACACCATCACGCGTCTGCTCGAACGGCTCGGCATGAAGGTCGCCGGCATCGAGACGGCTTCCTACTACCACACGGCTTACAACGTCTTCGCCTCCATTCGTCTGCGCGGCGGCGCGGCGGGGCGCATCGCCGCGCTGGCCTTGAACCTGTTCGGCGAGCGGGCGGCGCGTCGCTTCGGCGTCTGGATCAATCTGGGCGATATCATGTTCGTCGCCGCACGCCTGAAAGCGCAGCAGTGAAACGTTTGAAGCGCTCAACCGGACATGTGCGCATATGCGGTTCGAGTCCGGTATCCGCGCGCCGCAATTGTCTCGCAAAACCTCTCGCAGACATCTTTTGAACGGCTTGTAGCGTCGGTAAGAATATGGTAACAACTAGGGGTTACAAAAAAAGTATGCGGAAATTTTGGGGAGGAATGTATGCCTATCAGTCTGAAGTATGAGATTGAGTCGAGAACTATTGGTAAGAAATTTTCGCGCCGCGCGTTGCCGGTCGTGATCACGAGCCTTCTTATTCTGAGCACGCTTCTGCTTGCAGGCTGTGGCGACGTGGACGACAACGACACGGGCGCTTCCGGCAAAACGACGAACACGTCTTCCATACCCTCGAAGGGTCTCATCACGGCAAACCCGAACCCCGTCCCGTTGGCCGGGGGAGAACTCGCCAAGACGAAAATCTCCTGGAACACGAAGACCGACATGGGGCCGGTGAGCGTTTTCGTCTCGACCAACGGCGAACCGGAAGTGCTGTTGGCTGAAAGCGGGCCGGAGGGTTCAGCCGAAGCCCCCTGGATTCAGGCCGCCGGTGTCTACGACTTCCGGCTCTATGTCGGCGCGGGCGCCAACCGCCAGTTGCTCGACCACGTCGAGGTAACGCGCAAGTAGTTCGAGCACAGCGTAAAGCCGCCGGGGTCGAACGTCAGGGCACGTGCACGACGCTCGCCTGCGGCGGCTTGCTCATGATCTGGCCGAGCACCGAGTCGAAGCACGCGCGGACGGATTCGCGCCCGTGTACTGCCATGATGTGGCTGCGCCCGTCGAGCCTGAGCTTCTCCCACAACTCTTCGTCCGTCAATATTCTTTCCACAGAGGCTGCGAACTGCGCCGCGTCGTCTGCGACGAGCACGTGCACGCCGTCTTCGAGGTTCAAACCCTCGACGCCGATGCTCGTCGAGACGCAGGGCGTGCCCACCATCAAAGACTGCATGAGCTTGCGCTTGGTGCCCGCGCCGTAGATGAGCGGGATGACGGAGATGCGCGCGCTTTGCAGGTAAGGCAGCACGTTCGGAACCCAACCGATCTGCCTCACGTCTTTGAGGCCGCCGTAGTCGAGCGCCACCTCGTTGATGCCGTTGCCGACGATGTAGGCCGGGTGCTCGGCGAGCAGCGCGGGCTTGATGCGCGGCAGGATGTCCTGGCACAGCCACTCGACGGCCTGCACGTTGGGCGGGTGTCGGAAATTACCTATGAACAGGAGACCTTTACGCTCGGCGAAGGGCAAAGGCGCGGGCGGCAAATCCTCCGTGTCGGGCACGGCATAGGCCAGATCGTGCACGCCGACGAAGTCGTTGATGAGATCGGCCTCCTTCTGCGAAACCGTGAGCACGGCATCGGAAGCCGCGTAGACGTTCAACTCGCGGATCATCTCGTTGGCGTACTGCGGATCGAGTTGTCCGGCGAGTTTGCCGTCGCGCCCGCAGAAGGCGCTGCGCGACTTGCGCAGGAAGTGCAGGTCAACCGAATCGACGACGACGCGCGCTTCGGGCGCAAGCGCGCGCACGACCGGCAGGTAGAACTCGGCCTGATCCCAGAAGGCGATGAGGATGAGATCGAAGTGCCCTGTGGCGATCAGGGCTTCGGGGTTGACGAGGCTTTCCTGCCCGCCCGCCCAGGGGTTGCGGCGGGCATAGGTGGCGACGCCCATCTGCTGGAGCGTGTGCGCGTAGCGTTCGCCGTCGATGGCGTTTTGCGCGACGAAACTGACAGCCCACCCGGCCTCGCGCAAAAATTCGATGAGATGAAACAAACGCCGCGAGCCGCCTTCGCGGTCGAACTCCGGCATCTTGGGCGCGCAGACGAGCGCCCGCTTAGTCGGCATCGCGCTTCTCCTCGTGCACGGAGAGCGCGTGCAGGGTGGCGAAGTCGTACTGGTTCGGCGCGGCGGGTTGCCGCTTCAAA
>DASQDV010000548.1:0-2608 GCA_035633995.1 Pyrinomonadaceae bacterium
TCGCCGTCGAGTGGCCGCCGACGCGCTACGTCGCCATCGGCGCAAGCTTCCTCAACGGCTCGACCGTGCCGCCGGGCACCGTGCGCGGACGGACGCTCGACGAAGCCGAGCGCGTCAACTATTTCGACGCCTACCGTCGCCGCACTCCCGAAGCCATCATCGGCGGCTCGATCTACGTCTTCCGCGAACAGAATTAGTTAGCTCGACGCGGGCGAGTTAGCCGCCCCCTGCGCGCCCCCCGCGCCGCGCGACGACGCCGAGCACGCAAAGCAACAACAGGGTGGCAAGCGAGATCAACGCGCCGTTTCTGAGGGCAGGCGCGCGGTAGCGCATCTCTACGCGGTGAGAACCGGCCTCCAGATAGACGCCGCGCAAAAGGTAATCCGTGAGGCGGATCGGCGCGGGCTGGCCGTCCACAGTCGCCTCCCAGCCGGGGTAGAAAATCTCGCTGACGACGAGCACCGACGGCTTGTCGGCCTTCGTCTCGATTGCGATGTGGTTCGCGTCGTAAGCGACGACCGACGCCCCGCTGCCCGCCGCCAGTTCGCCGCCCGCAAGCGCGGGCAACTCCTGTGGCGCAACTTCGAGCAGGGCTGTGCGGCGCGGGTCGAAATTCTTTCCCTCATGTTTTGCTTCGTCGCCCCGTATGAGCCTGAGAGCTTCTTCGCCGCCGATGGCCTCCGCCTCGCTCGCAAGCCACGCGCGCGGGAGCGTACGCGTGTTTCGCAGCACCACGACGTTGCCTTCCGCGTGTGCCGCTTCCCAGCGCCCGGATGCCATTACGTCTGCTGCGTCAACTGAGATCGGCGGGCGGTGCAGCGCGGTGGAGAAGTTTGCGAAGGTCACGAGGAAGCGCGTATTCAAGAGGTCGAGGACGTGCGAGTGAGACGAAATCAGCGCGGGATTATCGGGCGAGGCGCGGCGCGCGGTAACGCCGTCGAAGTTCACATCGCCGAGCGCGCGGCTGTAGCGTTCGAGGATGAGCGGGTCGTAGCCTGCGACGTTGTGCAGGCCGTAGAGCGCGGTGCGGTTCTGCGCGTCGAAGGGCGCACGGCTGCCGAGAAACTCGTCGAGGTAGAGCGAGAAGCGCGTGTAGACGCGCCCCTCTGCCGGTGGGAACTGTTGGAGCAGGCGCGTGACGGGCGCAACGCGCGCAAAGCGCGAGGCGGGTTTGACGAAATGCGACCACCAGCGATTGACGAGGATGTAAGGCTCTACGAAACTGACCATGAGCACGACCGAGAGCAACAAAGCCTTCCGCCGAAAGTCTCCCGCCACGCTCCACGCCAGCCAGAACAGCAACAGGGTCGAAGCGGTGAAGGCCGCTTTCAAAGCGATGTAACTCGACTCTGCGAGCGTCGTCAGCTTCGTCATCCCCTGCGTGTCCGGCGTGGGCGCAGCCGCCCGGAACCAGTACGCGCCGACGAGCGTTGCCAGAAGCACGAGCACGAGCGCCGCAAGGAAACTGAGGCTCTCTTTGCGCCGCGTGTTGCCGGATGCCGACTGTCGCGACGCGAACAGGCGCGCGGCGCTGTCCCAGCCGCACGCCGCCAGTATGCTCAGGGCGAAAGTCCACTCGAACGCGTGGCGCGAGGGCACGCGGAATTTGTTCAGTAGCGGCGCGTAATAAACGAGCCGGTAGAGCGGCGTGTTCGCGCCCAGCATCAACACGAACGCGACGCAGGCGACGCCGAACCAGAAATAGACGCGCAGAGCGTCCGTCGAGCCGTGCCTCCGTCCCCGCAGCGCGCACGCGACGGCGAGCAGCGCGAGCAGGAACGCGAGCGGGGAGACGTAGGCCGTCACGTCTATAAAGTTGTAGAGCGGTGCGACGAAGGAGAGCGCGGCCTGCCGGAGCGTGAAAGAGCCTTCCGTGAACGTCTCATACGTGAGCGCGCTGCGCACGCTGCGGCGCGCGGCGCGCAGCGTCTCAAGAATCTGAAACGCGGCCACACCCGCCGACAACACGAACGCGCCGAGGCACACCGCCGGAGGCCGCAAGCGTCTCAGCCAAAGTCCCCGCCTATTCGGGTCGCGCCCCTCCCCGCGCTCGAATGCGATGAAGGAGAGAAAGAGCGCGTAAGCGGCGGCGAGCGCGCCCGCGTAAACGAAGCTCTGCCCGTGCCCGTTGAGCACCGACATGCTGAAGGCGAGCGTGGCGAAAATCAGCGGGCGCAGGAATCCGCCGCCCTCGCGTCGCCGCGCGCGTTCGAGTGCGACGAGCACGAGCGGCAGCCACATCAGCCCGTTCGTGGGCAGGCCGATGACGCCGTTTGCGATGGTCATCATCCCGCCGTAGCCGAAGGATAATCCGGCCAGAAGCGACGCCGTGCGGCTCAAGTTGATCTCGCGCGCGTAGGCGTAAGTAAAGAGCGGCGAGAGCAGGAAGGGCGCGAGGACGTAAATTTCTTCGGCGACGTGCGACGGCAAAAAGAGGTAGCCCCACGTGAGCGGGTAGCCGACGGCGAGTTGCGCGATTGACAGGAGCGGGTAGCCGGAAAAGATGTGCGGCGTCCAGACGAGGAGTTCGCCGCGCCGTATCGCGCTCCAGAAGACCGTGCGCAGCGGGTGCATCTCGATGAAGGCGTCGCCGCCGACGATAAACCCG
>DASQDV010000549.1:0-2072 GCA_035633995.1 Pyrinomonadaceae bacterium
GCAACGACATGGTAGGTCAAAATCTTGGTGAGCGTCGCCTTGTTCTCAGGCATGACGAGCGTGTCGACCGTGCCTGCGGGCAACTTGGCGAAAGCGTCGTTGGTCGGGGCGAACACGGTGAAAGGGCCTTTGCCCATCAACGTCTCGACCAGACCGGCGGCCTTGACGGCGGCCACGAGCGTGGTGTGCACCGGCGACTCCATCGCGTTCTCGACGATATTCTTGGTCTTGTACATCGCCGCGCCGCCGACGGTCGGGTTGCCGTTCATCTTCTTGTTGTTACCCATCATCTGCGCCGAGGCCGTGCCCGTCGTAGCGGCGGCGAACGTGCAGAGCATCAACGCCAGAAAAGTCTTCTTCATTTTTTGTCCCTTTCGATCTTCAAACTGTTGAAATAGCTATCCGACGCTTCGCCCTGTCGCAGGCCGAACCGGCACGCACTTGCGCGCCCGTCTCGCCGCAGACGACGATTCATCGAACGAAAAAAGTCGTCGCGCAAAATTGTCGTTATCATTTGCGCGTCTGTGGGATTTACGGAGGCGAACGGCGCGGCGGTTTTATGCTTCACGGTCGAATGTGCGCGCAGTCTCTTGCTTATTGGTCACGTTTTGATGTTTAGTTTGTACGCATGACGAACGCGAGCGGATCAGTCGCGCCCGATTCGGTTGAAACGAGCAGCAAGCGTGCGGCGGGTGCGGAAGTCGTGCGCGAGGCCGTGCCGCTCGCGCACGAAGCGATCCACGAGACGGTGGCGCAGGTTCTCGGCGCGCAAACGACGCGCGGCCTCCTGTTGGACGTTCCGGCGGGCGAAGGCGCGCTCGCCGCGCGACTACTCCGCGCGGGCTTCGACGTGCGCTGCTGCGACCTCTACCCGCAGATTTTTCTCCTGCCCGGCGTCGAGATCAAAGGCGGCGATCTTTCCGGCACGCTGCCCTACGCGGACGAAACATTCGACTTCATCACCTGCGTCGAAGGTTTGGAGCACATCGAGAATCCACAGCAGGCGATACGCGAGTTCAGCCGCTTGCTGCGCGCGGGCGGCGAACTTGTCGTCACCGTCCCGAACATCCTCAACATAGAGGAGCGCGTCAAGTGGCTTCTGCACGGCTACACCTCGCACTTCAAACCGATCTCGCGCGAAGCCCTCGCGCGCGTGCGCGCCGAGATGGACGGGCTGGAAGAGGTGGCGCTGCACATCAACCCGATCTCTTACGCCGAACTTCGCTACACGCTCGAAAAGTACGGATTTGAAATTCAAAAACTCTACCGCGATAAACCCAAAGCGCACCTCTGGGCTTACTGGCTGCTCGTCGCCCTCATACGCCTCGTCGCGCGTCTCGCGCCCGCACACAAGCGGCGCGAGCGTTGGTCTGAGGAGTTGCAAT
Source organism: Pyrinomonadaceae bacterium (assembly GCA_035633995.1). Taxonomy (GTDB): domain Bacteria; phylum Acidobacteriota; class Blastocatellia; order Pyrinomonadales; family Pyrinomonadaceae; genus JAIVJZ01. Next base: position 1,386 of record DASQDV010000549.1, read on the forward strand.
CCGACGAAATCCTGCTCGGCGGGAACACTTTGATCGTCCACGCCGTCAAACATTCAAACAGATGAAGAAACTTTCTCACATGGACGCGGCGGGGCGCGTGGCGATGGTGGACACGAGCGCGAAGGAGACGACCGCGAGGCGCGCGATTGCCTCGGCGCGCGTCCTGATGTCGGCGGAGACGGTCGAGGCCGTTCGCGCGCACCGGACGCCGAAGGGCGACCCTTTGGAGACCGCACGGCTCGCGGGCATCATGGCCGCCAAGCGCACCGCCGAACTCATCCCCCTGTGCCACCCGCTCGCGCTCACGCACGTCGAGGTGCGCGCCGAGTTGCAGGACGCGGGCGTCCTGATCGAAGCCGAAGCCGCGACGCTCGCCGGAACGGGCGTCGAGATGGAAGCTTTGACCGCCGCTTCAGTCGCAGCCCTGACCGTCTACGACATGTGCAAGGCGCTCGACAAGGCGATGACGATCACGGACATCAGGCTGGAAAGAAAGACGGGCGGCAAGTCGGGCGATTACGAGAGGGTAAAGCCGAAAGGCGAAGGGCGAAAGGGGAGAAAATGAGCCGGGCGAGAACGCGGCGGGAACATCGGGAGTTTGTCCGGCGTTTATAGTTGTGCCTTCGGGAGTTCGGGAATAAAGTTTCGCCGTCACCCTGTGCCTTTTTACTTTTACCTTTTCCGGCG
>DASQDV010000550.1:0-1971 GCA_035633995.1 Pyrinomonadaceae bacterium
GACGGATTCGAGTCGCGGAATGTTGCCGGGGCTGAGCGCGACGAGCGCGTCGATGCCCCAGAAGGCCACCAGCAGGCCGAACGCGCCGCCGACGAGCGAGAGCACGATGCTCTCCGTCAACAGTTGCCGCACGATGCGCGCGCGCGCCGCGCCGAGCGCCGTGCGAATCGCGATCTCTTTGAGCCGCGTGCTGGAGCGTGCGAGCAAAAGGTTCGCGACATTGGCGCACGCGATGAGGAGCAGGAAGCCGACCGCGCCGAGCAGGACTAAGAGCGCCGGGCGCACGTCGCCCGTGAAGCGTTGGTGCAACGGCTCGACGATGACGCTCCATGCGGCGTTAGTATCGGGATATTGTTGTTCGAGCCGCGCGGCGATGGTCGTCATCTCGGCGCGCGCCTGCTCGACGCTCACCTCGGGCTTCAAGCGCGCGATGACGCTCAGGAAATCACTGCGGCGACCGCCGCGCATCCCGGCCGTGATCGCCATCGGTTGCCATAACTGGACGGGACGGCGCGCCTCCGGGTTCGGGTGCTGGAAGTCCGGCGGCATCACGCCCACGACCGTGTACTGGCCGCCGTTCATCCCGACCTGCCGGTTGATGATCTGCGCGTCGCCGCCGAACTGTCGCTGCCAGAGGCTATGGCTGAGGATGACGACGCGGTGCTTGCCTTCCTCGTTCTCCTCCGCCACGAACTTGCGACCGAGCATCGGCTCGACACCGAGCACCGTGAAGAAATCGCCGAGGACGGCTGCGCCGGGCAGACGCTCAGGCTCACCATCCGTGCCCGTCAGGCTGGCCGTCGTGCCGGAGAATGCGGTCACGGCCTCAAAGTTTTGGTTCTGCTGTCGCCAATCCTCGAAGTTAGGATAGGAGGCGACCTCCTTCGGGATGTCGTTCTGCGGGCTGGTTTCCCAGAGCCAGACGAGCCGGTCGGGTGTTTTGTAAGGCAGCGGGCGCAGGAGAACGGTGTTGACGACGCTGAAAATGGCCGTGTTCGCGCCGATGCCGAGCGCCAGCGCCAAGACCGTCACGAGCGTGAAGCCCGGACTCTTCCAGAGCATCCGAAAACCGTAGCGCAAGTCCTGCCAGAATGTATTCATCGGAACACCTCAACCTTTAGTGACAGGTGACAAGACGGAAGACAAATCCCTTTGCTTTAACTAATCATTTGCCACTCGTCACTCGTCACCTGGTTATTCATTTCTGAGCGCCACCATCGGATCAACTTTCATCGCGCGGCGCGTCGGCACATAGCAAGCGACGAGCGCCACTGCGGTCAGGAGCAGCGCGAGGCCGCCGAAAGTAACCGGATCGGTTGCGCTGATGCCGAACAGCAGGCTCGACAGAAAGCGCGTTAAAGCGAGAGACGCGACGAGGCCGAGCACGATCCCCGTCAGGGTCAGGGCAAGTCCCCGCCCGAGTATGAGCTTGAGCACATCGCGAGTTTTCGCGCCGAGCGCGATGCGTATGCCGAGCTCGTGCGTGCGCTGCGTGACGGAATATGACATCACGCCGTAGATGCCGATGCCGGCGAGGATGAGCGCGAGACCGGCGAAGATGGTGAGCAGCAGAGTTCCGAAGCGGCTGCGCGCCGTCAACTCGTCAATCCAACTCTGCATCGTCCGCACGTCGGCGACGGGCTGGTCTTTATCAATTGATTGAATCTCGCGCCGGGCGGCGGCGGCCAGATTCATCGGGTTGCCGTTCGTGCGCATAACTATCGTCATCTCCGAATAGACGAGTTGCGGGTGCGCCCAGTAGACCATCGGGTGCGGCGGGCCTTCCAGCGTTTTGTATTTCGCGTCGGCCACCACGCCTATGATCTCGTTAGGTTGGGGATCGGGCATCATCTGCACCCGGAGGTATTTGCCTATCGGATTTTCGCCGGGGAAGTGTTGTCGCGCCATCGACTCGTTAATGACGATGGTGCGCCGGTCTTCCTTCGCCTCCTGTTCGGTGAACGTGCGACC
>DASQDV010000551.1:0-2769 GCA_035633995.1 Pyrinomonadaceae bacterium
CCGGCGAGCGCGGCGGCGCGCGCCGTCGCTTCGCACTGGAGTGCGGTGAAGGCGGCGGGCACGGTGATGACGGCTGCCGTGATGTCGCCGCCGTCCGGTTGCCTGCGCCTCGCGTCGCCGAGCATAGACTTCAGGACTTCCGCAGAGAGTTCTTCCGGCGACATCGAACGCCCCGATGCCGGAAACGCCTGCCGGAATTTCTGCCCCATCAGGCGCTTGAATTCCGCCGACACGTTTTCGGGGTCTTCCGCGATTGCATTGTGAGCGCGCCGCCCCACCATCACGCTGCCCGACCTTAAGACGCGCACCACCGAAGGCGTGACGTTCATCTGATCCGCGTTCTGGATGATCCGCATCTCGTCGCCGTCAAGACGCACGATGCAGGAATTCGTCGTCCCCAGATCAATCCCGTAGTTGATAAAACCGCTCATGCCTGTCCTCTTACTTAAATTTATAACGCGTCGCCCGCACTCAAAGCATTAACTTTTGCCGCACGCCTGCGGAGCGGGTCAAGACTTAGCCGCGTTCGTTCCCGCGTCCGCCTGCCTGACGACGACCTGACCGTGCCGCACCACGCGCCCGCGCCACAAAACAATCGGCGCGACCATCTCGGCGATCAACTTTTCATCTGCGCGCAGGCGCTCGTCCGCAAACGCTTCGAGCACTTCGACGGCCATGCCCGGCTCATACTTTTGTCCCGTCAGATCGAGCGCGCTCAGTTCGCGTTCGCTCAGGAATTTTTGCAAACGGCGTGCGATGTGCCGCACTTTCGACGCGCTTTTTTCCGGCGGCATCGCTGCGATCCAGTGTTCGAGCCGCCACGATTCAATCGCCAGTTCGACGAGAGAGGCGAGCGGCACGTCGAGTTGTGCGGGGAGTTCTTCTGAGGCCATTTGATGTCTGCCGAGTGCGTATAAAAAGTTGTATGAGTCCGCTTAAATTTTCACTTGCGACGGGGGCGCGTCTACTTCCCTTGTTTGACGGGAAGCCCCGCGTCGAGCCATGCCTGATAGCCGCCTTCGAGCACAGACACGTTCTCGAACCCTTTACTTTGCAGTTCGACGGCGGCGCGCATGCTCAACTCCTGACCGCTGCATTTACAATAAAGGACGATCTCTTTGGACTTCGGCAAGCGCGCGGCGCGGGCGGCCAACTGCGACGCCGGAATCAAGATCGCGCCCGGAATATGTCCCGCATCATATTCATTTTTCGTGCCGACATCCACCACAACCGCCGACTTTAATATCAACTTGGCCTCCAGGTGACGCGCCGAGATGCGCAACACGAGTTTGCTCAAATTCAGCTCCGGCATCTTTGGCGGCGTAAAGCGAGGCATGGCGACGTTGAAGTTAATCGGCGGCGGCAGGCGCGAGCGCCGCGAGCCGGGCAGGTTGCTAAAGCACTTGCCGACGAAGATCGTGAGCATCAGGAACAGCGCGATTTTACCGACCACCGCGCCGCAACCTTCAAATTTTTTCGCCGACTCCTCCTTTTGCATGTAGGACGTGAACAACTCCGGCTGCGCCGCGGGTTCGCGCAGCGCGAGGCTGATGTGCCGCGCGAAGTCGGCGTCGGTCTTAGCCGGTCGCTCCTGTAGATCGCCGGCCTCCTTGAGGTGTTCTTCGATGAGCAGGAGCGACGAACTTTCAGGCGGGGCGAGCAGCCACGCGCGGCGCAGCGTTTTCAACCTCGCGGCGGTATCGAAGGCCGACAGGAAACCGTCTGCCAGTTCGTCCAGCCCCTCGGCGGCTGTCTGGAAGACGCGCCGCGTGACGAGGCTTTCCAAGCCCGCCAGCTTGAGTATGTTGGTGAGCGCGGGTTTGACTTGAGCGTAGAACTTTTCGAGCGCGCGTTCGCACGTCGCACGTCGCTCGCCGAGCGTCTGATCAAGTTTCACCTCGTAGCGATAGTCACGAAAAGCCTCCGCAAAGAGCGCGTCGAACCTGTCTTCGACCGGCGCCAGTATCTCGTTCTCGTATTCGTAGGCGAGCGCGGGCGGCAGCACGGGCAGGCGCAGCGTGTCGAGCGCGCGGCGCGCCAACTCCTCGTCGTCACGAAGCACTGCGTCCTTCGCAATCTCCGCGACGGGCGAGGTGACGAGTCGCCACGCGCGTGCGCGCAGGATTTTAATTTCGCCGAAGGTCGTCACCTGCTCGAAGTCGCCTTTGAGATCGGAGGCCATCAGGAGCGACCAGAATTCTCTCGCGTCGATCAGCTCTTTCCAGAGAGCGTAAGTGCGCCGCCAGCCGTCTGCGTTCAGCAGGCGCGGGTCGAGTTCGAGCATCGAGACGAGCGAGAGGAGCGCGATGTCGTGCCCGGCGGAAGGCTCTGCGAGACGACGAAGGCGTTCGATTGATTCTTCGAGAGTTGAAAAACTGAGTTCCGCCGCCGCCGTTATTTCCTGTGGAGCGAAGAACCAGAAGAGGCGTTCGTAGATTCGCTGCGCGGGGTCTGCGAGACGGCTCAGGGCATCGCGCACGCCGTTCTCCGTGCGGTCGGGCGAGCCGAGCCAGTCGAATTGATGCTGCTGCTGTGGCCGCTCGACTCCCAGCTTGATTGCGCGGCGGATGGAGGAGGCCGCAGCGTAAATCTCCGTCTGCGACGCATGGCAGGAGAGTCCGAGCGCGCGAAAAGCGTTACCCGCCACCGGCATCAATTTTCGCTTTTCGGGACTCTCTGCGTGAGCCGCGCGGGGGAATTCGGTTGTGGTCTGCATTAAAGATCAGGGCGGGGCTTGCAGTGCTGTCGTATGAATTGACGACGCGGGGA
>DASQDV010000552.1:0-6195 GCA_035633995.1 Pyrinomonadaceae bacterium
GGTGCGCTCTGGCCGTCGCGCTCGTGGGGGCGCGGCCTCAGTTCACGCGCTTGACGGAATAGCAGGAGGGATGCGGGCGAAACTCGTTGCGGGAGATCGAGTAGTGAACGCAGTCGTAGCCGTGATAGACGGCGTCGCAGACATACTTCATGCCGAGCCGTTCGAGCACGCGCCGTGATTTATCGTTTCCGGGGCGCGTGACGCCGCCGATGGTGTCAAGCCGCAACACTTCGAAGCCGTAACGCAGGCAGGCGCGCGCGGCTTCGGTGGCAAGCCCCTGACCCCAGTAGGGTCTGGCCAGGAGGTAGGCGACCTCCACGCCGACCTGCACGTTGTTGTAAGAGAGGCCGCAGTAGCCGATCAATTTGTTGAGTTCTTTGTGGACGAGCGCCCACCTGCCGAAGCCGCGCCTCTTGAACGTCCCGATGATCGACGCGAGGTTCACCGTCGTCGCATCGGGCGACAGCGGCAGGCCCTCGCCGATGTATTCCATCACGTCCGGGTCGCTCGTGATGAGCGAGAGTTCTCCGGCATCTTCGGGCGCGAACATGCGCAGGCGCAGGCGTGCCGTTTCCAGTTCGTCCGGCGCATGGTGGACGCTGCTTTTATCTGATTCCTGAGGCAGGGCGTACAACATAAATTCTCTCGAAGGTCAGGCTGCTAAGACTCGTGCTCCGTCATGTTGTGCGGCGGCCTCGAAGTCGTAGAAGTTAATATCATCCAGCAAGCGTGAGGCGGCTTCGATGCCTACCGGGCGAGAGAAAATGTAACCCTGCCCGAAATCGCAGTCAAGCATTCTCAGTTGTTCAAGTTGCGCCTGGGTCTCGACGCCCTCGGCCACGACGTTCATGTCCAGGCTCCGCGCCAGCGTGATGATCGTGCGCACGATCTCGCCGTTCTCGGCGTTGTCGGTCATCCGCATCACGAACGAGCGGTCTATCTTCAAGGTGTTGATGGGGAAGCGGTGGAGGTAGCTGAGCGAAGAGTAGCCCGTGCCGAAATCGTCGATGCTCAGTTCGACGCCGAGCGCGCGCAGTTCGGAGAGCATGTGGATCGCCGTCTCGACGTTTTCCATCACCATGCTCTCCGTGATCTCGAACTTCAAGCAGGTGGCGGGCAACTCCGTCTCGCGCAAAATGGCGGCGACCTGTTCGATCAGATCGGGCTGCGTGAATTGCTTGCTCGACAAATTGACGCTGATCGTGAGCGGTCGCTGCAATTCGTCCGCGCGCATCCACGCGCGCATCTGCCGGCAGGCTTCGCGCAGCACCCACGTGCCGAGCGGGATGATCAACCCCGTCTCCTCCGCAATCGGGATGAACTCTGCCGGGGAGATGAATCCGTCCGCCGGGTGATTCCAGCGAACCAGAGCCTCGAAGCCCGCGATCTTGCCGGTCTCAAGCGAAATGATCGGCTGGTAGTTGAGCGAAAATTCTTCGCGCTCGACGGCGCGGCGCAAATCCGTCTCCAACTGCAAGAGGCGCATGGCGCGGTCGTGCATGACCTTGTCGAAAACTTCATGGCGATTCTTGCCCAGAGATTTCGCGCGGTACATGGCCGTGTCGGCGTCGCGCAGGATTTCCTCCGCGTTGTCGTAGTTGCCGCTGCTCGGCGCGATGCCGATGCTCGCCGTCGTGAACACGTCGTGGCCTTCGATCTGGTAGGGCTGCGACACCGCCTCCTGCACGCGCATGGCGACTTCGACCGCGTCGCACACGTCTTCGAGGTCTTCGAGCAGGATCGTGAATTCGTCGCCGCCGAGCCGCGCGACCGTGTCGCCCGGACGCAGGCACGTCTCCAGCCTGCGCGCGATGTCAACCAGCAGCCGGTCGCCGACGAGGTGGCCGAGCGAGTCGTTGACGACGTTGAAGCGGTCGAGGTCGAGGAAGAGGATGGAGAACAACTTCCCGCTGTTGCGCCGCGCACGCTGGATCGCCATCTTCACGTGATCGGCGAAGAGGGCGCGGTTCGGCAGACCCGTGAGAGCGTCGTGGAAGGCGTCGTAGAGAAGTTGTTCTTCGGCGCGCTTGCGGTTCGTGATGTCCTGAATCTGGAAGATGAGGTGGAGCGGCGCGCCCTGCGTATCATGGACGACCGACGCGCCGAGGAGGATGCAAACGTCGTGGCCGCGCTTGTGCGTATAGCGCTGTTCGGCCTGGTAGGAATTGAGGTTGCCGTTCGCGAGTTGCTCGATGTGGCCGAGCACGACGCCGAGGTCGTCCTTGTGCGTGATGTCTGCGAAATTCCCGCGCAGCAGTTCCGTCTCCGAGTAGCCCACGATCTCGCAGAGCGAGCGGTTGACCTGTAGCCAACTGCCGTCGAGCGCGACGACGGCCATCCCGATGGTGGCGTAGTCGAAGGCGTTGCGGAACCTCTCTTCGCTGTCGCGCAGGGCAATCATGTGTTGCTGCACCTGCTCGGCGTGTTGCTGCGCCAGTTCGACCTGTCTGGTCGAAGCCTCGATGTTCTTCAGATAGGTGCAGTAGGTGAAGTAGACGATGGCGATGATCGGGGCGGTCGCCAGAAACGCGTAGATGCCGAGCAGCGCGACGAGCTTAGCGATGATTCCGGCGGCGGACGCGCCCGCGAAATAGGTGATGGAAGTCCAGAGGAAATTCTCGCGCCACATCTTCCACAGCGGTTGCGCTGCCTTGAGCGCGACGCCTACCGCCACCAGACCGGAGTTCGTCACGTATTGCACGAAGGCCATCACGCAGAGCGCCGTGATGAACTTCGACGTGTACCCTTCGGCGGATAATTTCTCGACCGGGCCGAAGAGGAAGCGCAGCGTCCAGACGGTGATGAAGGTGGAGCAGACGAAGACGGAGGTGTTGAAGGCGACTATCAGCCGGTGCTTCGTGATCCTGAGCGAGGAGGTGAAGGCGTCGGCGGCAGCCAGGAGGATCGCCGCCTCTCCCCCGAACAGCAAGATGGTCAGCAGGATGAAAGTGTCGGAGACGGAAATCTTCCCCTTCACCTTCGGGATTTGCACGACGATGCGCGAGCCGAGACCGAGCGTGATGAGGGCGAGCAGGATGAAACGCAGCCCGAGTTCGTTGCAGCGCAGATGCAGGAGCGTGAAGAGGCAAGCGGCAGTGCCGACGGCGATCACCGTCCACATGTAGCGTCTAGCCAACTGTTGTTTGCTTGCCTGAGACATCTAACTTTTTCGAGCTGCTTGACGGGATGATGAGAACCGTGTCGGGCGGGGCGCGAGGCTCGGCAGAACCTGCCTCTGTCGCGAATGGCAAGCTACGTGCCAGAAAATTAGCAAGAACTCTGTGAAATTTGCCGTAAATAGCGAGCCGAGCGAGACGGCGTCCGGTCAACAGCGCGCCGGAATCCGGTCAGAACGAACGGCCTCATCTGTTTGACCGAAAACCTGTCAACCGGAACGCGCGCGGACGGACGCCGGAATTGAAGAACGCGCCGCAAGCTGGCATCTCACTTCGCGTCGCGCGGACGCATGATGAGAGCCGCTCTAACGGCGCGTCTGCAACGGCTCGACCGTTGCTAACTTAATTAAGCACGATGGTCGAAGCCGCCAACTTCGTTAAGGCGAGATGGACGGATCAAGCCGGGCGTTCAACCCATGCTCTCCACTTTTCACCGTCGTAACCGAAATCTTTCCCGCTCAGTTGGACGAGGAATCGTCGCGCGGCCTCTTTTTCATCTTTGTGCTCGGCTCTGAGGTATGCCAGTAACAATTTCGCTCTCCCGCTCCCCAGCAAAACCGGCGCGAGTTTCGCAGACACTTTTGTTGTCGTTAAAGTCTTCAACACATGCTTGAAGGCGAACAAATTCGTCCCGCTCAAGATGTGACGGATGCCGTGCGCGGCTTTCGCCCAATCAACTTTTCTGGGGACGTAAGTTGTGAGCGTGATGAGAGCCTGATAGCAGGCGCTGTTAACCAGATGGTTTTTATCTCTCACGCCGTCCATCAACGCCAGCCACGCGCCGTCGCGTTCGGCAAAGTTGGTCAGAATCATTGCCGCGATCATACGATTCCTGTAGTCGCTGTCGCCGCCGAGCCTCGCCAACGCTTGCCGGTAATCCCGTTCGCTCCGGCGCTGCCCGAGCAGCGGCCACCAGGTCTTATCCAAGTCCGAATCCTGCAAATATGGTTTCTCGACCTTGATCGCCCCTTTGAGCGTCTGGCCGTAGTCGAGCAGGTTATTGAGCGCCCTGTTCTGTTCCACTACCGGCAACAGGTCACGCCACTCAAGCGGCGCGGGGCTGGAACTCGAAGGTTCGGGTCGGTACCGGACGTGATCTGCATACTGTGGTTCGACGACGGCGATGATGGTGTAAAGCTTGCCGTCTTCAAGCGACACATCGACGACGGAATCGGCGAACCCCAGTTTCTTTCTTAAATCGGCGGCACAGAAATGCAGAGCGTCGTTGGAACTGTGGCCTAACTTCGTTTGGATCATGCCGGGCGTCCACTGTTCCAACCCGATGAACTCGACTTTGCCTCTGGACGTTTCGATCACCTGCGATTGCGCCGCAGAGCTAAAGCCGATGGTGACAAGCAGCAATAGAAGCAAGCGTCTCTTCATAACTCTCACTCCTTTCCCTTCCACGTTGCACTTAAAGCCCGACGCCCGCTATCGCGCCGCGTGCGCACAACCGAATCGACAGCCAGCATTGCGCACGCGGGCAGGGCTATGCGCGGGCGGCTGCGCGGCGTCGCCGGGTTCGCGCCGGTAACGTGCAAACGCACTGCAATCCCGAACGTTTCATTTTTTTCGTCAGGTAAGAGTGCGAGAGCAGCCCGTTTTTGCAAGTCTTGCCGCCGCTTAATTCCGGTTAAATTCGCCTGTCGCTTGCGAAAAAAAGGGATTACAACTCCCTGAACATCTGCACATACCAACTTCGGAAGTTGTGCTGCTCGTAGAACCTGAGAATATTATGAATGTCTTTAGCCGCCGAATATAGCAAAGCATAAGCAGCCCCTTGCTCTTTAGCTTCTACCAGAAGCCGAGTGATGAGGCCGCTCGCGATGCTCTGCCTTCTGTATTCCGGCAGGATGTACAGATTATCAACCTCAAGATAGCTTGCGCCTTCGGGCATGACCGCTTTGTCCTCGTTAATATGAATCGAGCCGGAGATGAAGCCGGTGATCTCTTTGTTAATTTCGGCGACCAGAAAGTATTGGCCGAGGGCAGCTTTGATCTGTTCCTCGCTCTCCGGCACGAAACCATATGCGCTGCCTTCTTCAGCCCATTGATGTTGAAGTCGGGAGATAGCCCGGACATCTAAATCCGCAGCCGGGCGAATGAGAATTTCCACGTCGAGATTATAACTTCATCGTCAAGTTACACGGCAGCCCGACGCCGGAATTGCGATGCCCCGCACGAGCGGCACCTGGCACCATCTCCGGGAAGAAAGATGAAAAGCACTCTCTCGGTCTGTCAACTCGTCGGCGCGTCAACTCGAACGACTTCATCCGAACAAACAATCTAACGCCCGAATCAAACTGCCCGCGCCGACAGTAATCAACTTACATCGCAGGCCGGCGTCGTGTAAGGCCACGTTATCGCGCGCCGGGTTCAACGAGTTGTTGGGCGAGAGGGCTTCTGCCGGGGATGTTGCGATTGATAATTAAATATCAAAAGGTCGGAGACTTCCCGCCGTTTGCAGAAATTGCGTTCCTTCCGCTTACGCCGATACTTTGCAACTTGCGGCGGGGATATTCATTTCTTGAGTGTTTGAACTCGTAACTCGTAGACTGTCTGTTCCAACTCGCGTCGCAATTCCGGAAAAGTTGTGATGAGCGACTCCAGCTCGCTTAAGCGTTCGGGTGGAACGTCAAGCAGTCGCAGCGCTTTGATTGCTTGCTCTCTGGTCGGAATCCACCTGGAATTATCCAGCGCGATATCCAATATTTTTTTGCTTGCTTTTATGTCGTCGCGAAGGGCTAGTTTTCGCAGTCGCCTGATGCCCAGATATTTAATGAAGACTACGAAGTGAACGCAGGTACTAAAAAAACCGATGACCATAAGTATATAAACCGGGATGTCAACAAACTTCACTAAAAACCCTGTTATTGTCCTGAGCGCGGATTCTACTGAAGTGAATGACTGAAATTCCTCGACAGGTATGCTTACCTTGCTCCAAAGGAAAATATAAAGGCTCAGTAGTATTGCAAAAAAACTTAGAAAAACTAACATTGCGCCCCGGTACAACGGGTAA
>DASQDV010000553.1:0-2108 GCA_035633995.1 Pyrinomonadaceae bacterium
CTTCGGCTTCCCGCCGCTCGACACCACTTCGCCCGCGCAGCGCGCCCTGACCTTCGGCGTGAACGCCGTCACCATCGTCGTCGCGGCGCTCTGCACGTATGCGCTGCTCGGCATGCGCGGCGACTCGCTGCGGGGTTTTACACGCGGCGCGGCGCTGGAAGATTAATGATAGTTGACTTTACAGGTCGGAGGAAAAGCGTTACGCGGAAAACGATGAAACTGAAATCAGGTCTCCCGGCAGCGCTCCTCGTGCCCGTCATCTTTTTTGCCGTGAGCGGGCAACAGAGAGCGCCCGGGCCGCAATCCGCCAACACTTCCGCCACGCCGCGCGAGCAGAGAATCGCGCAGGCGGCGGAAGCTCTGCGCCCGCAACTCATCGCGCAGCGGCGCGACTTCCACATGCACCCCGAACTCTCGAACCGCGAGGAGCGCACATCGCGCATCGTCGCCGAGCGCCTGAAAGCGCTCGGCTTCGACGAGGTGCGGACGAACGTGGCGCGGCACGGAGTCGTCGCCGTGCTCAAGGGCGCGAAGCCCGGCGGCGTGGTGGCCGTGCGCGCGGACATGGATGCGCTGCCGATTCAGGAAACGAACGACGTGCCTTACAAGTCGCGCAACGCAGGCGTCAAGCACGCCTGCGGCCACGACGTACACACGACGGTCGAGTTGGGCGTGGCCGAAGTTCTGAGCAAGATGCGCGCGGAGATCAGCGGCACGATCAAGTTCATTTTCCAACCGGCGGAGGAAGGCGCGCCGGCGGGCGAAGAGGGCGGCGCGCCGCTGATGATCAAGGAGGGCGCGCTTGAGAACCCGCGCCCGCAGGCCATCTTCGGACTCCACACCGAGCCGAACGTGCAGGCCGGGCAAATCGGCTACCACTCCGGCCCCGCGATGGCCTCCTCCGACACCTTCACCATCATCGTTCGCGGCAAGGGCGCACACGGCGCGCAGCCGCAGTTGGGCGTGGACGCCGTAGTCGTCGCCTCAGAGTGCGTGCTCGCGCTGCAACACATACGCAGCCGCCGGATCGACCCGCTCGAACCGCTCGTCATCACCATCGGCACAATCCAGGGCGGCTCGCGCTTCAACGTCATCGCCAACGAAGTGCGTCTGACGGGCACGATGCGCACGCACAACGACCGTGTGCGCGAGCGCGCCATCGAGTTGATGCGCGAGACGCTCACGCACGTCACCGCCGCCTACGGCGCGACCTTCGAGTTGAGCATGGAGGGCAGCAACCCGGTCACATACAACGAGCCGTCGCTCGTCGAGGCGACGCTGCCCACCATCCGCCGCGTCGTCGGCGCGGAGAACACGCTCGCGCTCAAGCCCTTCATGCCCGCCGAAGACTTCTCCTACTTTCAGAAGATCGTGCCCGGTTTCTACTTCTTCCTCGGCGTCGGGAACCGCGCACGCGGCATCACGGCGGGCTGGCACACGCCCGACTTCGACGTGGACGAAGAGAGCCTCGTCGTCGGCGTCAAAGTCATGTCCAACGTGCTGCTCGATTATCTCGACCGGCAGACGGAGAAACGATGAAATAGGAACTATGAAGTAGGAACGATGAACGCGGAATAAAAACATTGACCCCGGAGCGCGCGAGGCATAGTCTCTAGGCCGTTGGAATCTCGAATCCGATTCAGAACTCGCTCTGACAACTACTCTCGCGTGCAATTTGCGTCTGTTAATTATTTGAAGGAGGAGAACTGTTATGGCAACGATCCTGATCATCATCCTGATCATCCTGCTGCTCGGTGCGTTTCCGCGTTGGCCGCACAGCCGCAACTGGGGATATTTCCCCAGCGGCACGCTCGGCATCATCCTCTTGATCATCATCATCCTCGTGTTGATGGGTCGGTTCAGATGAGACGGTTTTAAGTTTCAGGTTTCAGGTTTCAAGTTGAAACAACCGGATGCCGCGTGTCCTGACTTGAAACTTTCCACCTGAAACCTGAAACTATCCGCATGGCCTCAGCCGCACAGCGATTGGCGGAGAACGTTGCGGGCGATTTCTACGTGGACGCGTCTTGTATAGACTGCGACGCGTGCCGCCAGATCGCGCCCGCCACGTTTCGCGATCACGGCGAACAGTCGAGCGTCTACCGACA
>DASQDV010000554.1:0-2368 GCA_035633995.1 Pyrinomonadaceae bacterium
CAGCAGGTCGCCCGCTCGCACCTCTTCGGTTAACGCGGCGGCGGCATCTTCCGTCGTCGCAAAAAACCTCGCCGTCTCCATCCCCGCCTCGCGCGCGCCCGCGACGAGTTCCGTCGCCAACCCGCGCACGCCCCACAGCACTTCGATCCCCATTCGCGCGATCTCGCGTCCCGCCTCGCGGTGCATCTCTGCGCCCGCCTCGCCCAACTCCAACATCTCGCCCGCCACAACGAACGTTCGCCGCCGCCGTGCGCCGCTCCCCTCGCCTCTCGCTTCCGCCACCGAACGCGCCATGCTCAGGAGCGAGCGCGGGTTCGAGTTATAGGAATCGTCAATCAGGCTGAACCCGGCGGCGAATTCGATCACCTCGCCGCGCATCTCCGAAGGCGTGGCGGAGGCGAGCGCCCGCGCGATCTCTTCCGGCGCAATCCCGAAACAGGTGGCGACCGCCGAGGCCGCAAGCGCGTTCAACAGATTATGACGACCCGGCAAACGCAACTCCGCACCTGCCTCTCCGAGCGGCGTCACGAGGCGGAAACGGCTGAGGCCGAAGCGCGAGCTTTCGATCTCCTTCGCCGACACGTCCGCCGCGCGTTCGATGCCGAAGGTGAGCGTGCGCCCGCTCGTGTGCTTGTCGCGCATCGCAGCGACGCGCGCGTCGTCGGCGTTCAGAATCGCCGTGCCTCCCGGTTTCAAATTTTCAACGAGTTGTGCTTTGCCCGCCGCGATGTGCTCGACCGAATCGAAGAACTCAAGGTGCACGGGCGCGACGTTCAACTCGACCGCGATGTCGGGCGGCGCGACCTCCGTGAGCCGCTTGATCTCGCCGAACATAGACTGTCCCATCTCAAGGACGGCCACGTCGAAATCCGCAGGACGCGCGCCCCGCGTCTCCATCTGCAAGATCGAGAGCGCGAGGCCGAGTTCGTTGTTGAAGTTCTTCTGCGTCTTCAACACGCGCCGGTTGGTTGCCGACAGGACATGCGCCGTCAGGTCTTTCGCCGTCGTCTTTCCGGCGCTCCCCGTGAGCGCGATGACCGTGCCGCCCCAGGCCGTGAGCGCGCCGTGCGCGACGCGCTGCAAAGCCTCTATGCAATCGTCAACCGGCAGGAGACGCGAGCGAAAAGCTTGCAGTTCGGCGTCCCCTTCGACGCGTTCGCGGCGGGCGACGACCGCCGCCGCGCCGCTCGCAAAGGCGGCGGGGATGAAGCGGTGTGCGTCGTCGAACGAAGTGGCGGTGAAGAAGTGCCGCCGGTAATCTTCGCCAGAGAGGGCGAAGAACATTTCGCCCTCCGAGACGGTGCGCGAGTCAATCGAAAAACCCGTCAACTCTTTGTCAAAGAACTCTCGCGCCTCTTCCGCATCCGCCCCGTAGGCACGCATCAGTTGAGACGCCGTCCGTATATTCACGCTGCTACTTTTTCCTTTGCGCTTCTTTTTTCCGCATGTCCGGCGGCTTCGCGGGAGCCGCGCTGCCGACGCGACTCGATTTTCGCGCGCTCGCGCGTTTGCGCCTCAAACGCTCCCGGCAATCAACGATTCTACGTCTCAGTTCATATTGTTGACTATCTTGCGGGGGAACTGTCATCGAGTCGCTCCGTTACCGATTTCTTTGTTGACGCGCGGCGTCCGGGCGCGCCGCGAGCACGTTCGGCGAACGCAATTTTCCGGCGTCAATCGCTTCTCCCGAATTCGATGCGGACAACCTGACCGGCCTCTATGCGCGCGCCCGCCGCAGGGCTTTGCGAGAAGGCGCGGCCTTCGCCGTGCGCTTCGAGTTCGAGTCCGAGTTGGGCGCAGATGCGCGCCGCGTCGCGGACGCTGCGACCGCGTATGTCCGGCATCAGCAGCGCGCGCTCCGCCGCCGCCGCATAGACCACTTCGCGGACGCCGCCCGCGCCCTGCCGCTCGCGCCGCTCGATTACCTGCGGCAACATCGCCTGCGACTCCGCCTGCGATGTTTGGGAAATTTGAGAAGGCGTCGGCGCGTGGTGCATCGTCCTCGCCGTGTTGTCTTCGTCGGCGTGCGTGTCCTGCGCGAGATTTTGCTCGAAGCCTCCGGCGGGGGTCGTGAAGTCCGTGTCGGGCGCGACATCGAGATAAGGCAGCACGCTCTCGGCAATTTCGCGGAAGACGGGTGCGGCGACGACGCCGCCGTAGTAGCCGCCCACAGGTTCGTCAATCACGACGATGATCACGACCGCAGGGTTCTGAGCGGGGGCGAAGACGACGAACGAGGCGACGTATTTCGTCTTCGAGTAGGCGCGCGTCGCGGGGTCGATCTTCTGCGCCGTGCCGGTCTTGCCCGCCGCCGTGTAGCCGTCGAGTTGCGCCGCCTTCGCCGTGCCGTCGAGCGTCACGCTCTCAA
>DASQDV010000555.1:0-2190 GCA_035633995.1 Pyrinomonadaceae bacterium
CAACTCACCTTCACGGGCGACGAACCGGGCAGGCTCGTGCGCGAGACTGTGCCGACGCCGCAGGCGATCACCGTGCGCCAGCATCATTCGTTCGTCGCGCTGCCGGAGCCGGGCTACCGGCCGCGCCGTCTCGACCCGCGCGTCGGCGTGATAGGCGTGGAGTTTTATGATTACGCGTCACCGTTCACCGAGCCAATCGAGAAGCGCTGGATCAACCGTCATCGTTTGCAGAAGAAAGACCCGACGGCCGCCGTCTCCGAACCCGTCAAGCCGATCATCTATTACGTTGACGCGGGCGCGCCCGAACCGATTCGCAGCGCGCTCGTCGAAGGCGCGTCGTGGTGGAACGAGGCGTTCGAGGCCGCCGGATTCAAGAACGCTTTTCAGGTCAAACTCCTGCCGCCCGACGCCGACCCGATGGACGTGCGCTACAACATGATCAGTTGGGTGCATCGCTCGACGCGCGGCTGGTCTTACGGCGGCAGCGTCGAAGACCCGCGCACGGGCGAGATCATCAAAGGCAACGTCACGCTCGGAAGTCTCCGCGTGCGCCAGGATTTCATGCTCGGCACGGGCATGATCCCGCCATACACCTCGGGCGGCTCGCGTCACGGCGCTGCAAACGGCAGCGCGCTCTGCGAACTCGTCATGAGCGCGAGCGGCGACGACGACTATCTCACGCAGGACGCTTCGACCGATGCCGCCGCGATGTCCTTAGCGCGCATACGCCAACTCTCGGCGCACGAAGTCGGCCACACGCTCGGCCTCGCGCACAACTTCGCGGCGAGCACCTACGACGGGCGCGCGTCCGTCATGGACTACCCCGCGCCGCTGGTCGAGATCAAAAACGGCAAGCTGGATTTCTCGAACGCCTACGGGCGCGGCGTCGGGGCTTACGACAAGTTCGCGATCCGTTACGCCTACGCGCAGTTCGCGCCCGGCGCGGACGAAGCGGCGGAACTCGAACGCCTGCTCGCAGACGGCACAGCGCGCGGCATGCTTTTCATCTCCGACGCCGACGCGCGCCCGCTCGGCGCGGCGCACCCGCTCGCCAACCTCTGGGACAACGGCGACGACCCCGTCGCGATGCTGCGGCACGAAATGGAAGTGCGTCGCATCGGGATGGCGCAGTTCGGGCTGGCGAACATCCCGGCGGGGACGCCGCTCTCGATGCTCGAAGCGAAACTGTTGCCGCTTTACCTGCATCACCGCTACCAGCTTCAAGCCGCCGTGAAATCCGTCGGCGGGCTTTACTACACCTACGCCGTCAAAACGGGCGCGGGCGTGAACCCCTCGCGCGTGCAGGAGATCGTCCCGGCGGCGCGACAGCGCGAAGCCCTCGCCGCCGTGCTCGACACGCTGCGGCCTGAGACGCTCGCCATCCCGCCGCGCATACTCGCCCTCATCCCGCCGCGCGCCTACGGCTACGAAGGCGGCACGGGCGAATATTTCGAGAACCGCGCCGACCCCGCTTTCGACCCCGTCGGCGCGGCATCAATCGCCGCAGACCTCGCCATCCTCCCGCTCCTCGAACACCACCGCGCCGCGCGCCTCAACAACTTTCACGCGCTCAACGCCGCCACCCCCGACTTCAAACAAATCCTCGACGCGCTACTCGCGCGCACCTGGCACGACCCCGCGCCGCGCGACGCCTATCACGCTTCAATCGCACGCGCCGTGCAGAGTTTGACCGTGACGCGCCTGATGGACACCGCCGCGAACGCTGCCGCCGCGCCGCAGGTTCGCGCCGTCGCGACGGACGCGCTCCGCGAGTTGAACGAACGCCTCAAGCTGCCCTCGACCGACGCCGCGACGAGCGCGCACCGCCGCGCCACGCGCGACGACATCGAACGCTTTCTCGCGCGCCCCGATGCGCCGCGCAAACAGACCACGCCGCTGCCCATCCCGCAGGGCGACCCGATAGGGTCGGGCGGGAGTCGGCAGCCTTAAACGGCATGTCGAAAATCAATATGTCGAACTGCGGCGCGCTTTAGTTAACAGGCAGCCGCCCGTCGAAACTTTCAGATGAACTGGTTCACCCCTAAATGCCCGGTCGTGGCGGAAGACAAGGCGTGGATAGAAGAGTCCTTGCTCTGGCTCATGGAAGAGTTCGGGCGCGACGCTCTGCGCAACGCGACGGTTGTGCTGCCTACGGACGAGTTCTTCCCCGACCACTTCTCAGGGGATGAA
>DASQDV010000556.1:0-9377 GCA_035633995.1 Pyrinomonadaceae bacterium
AGTGTTCGATCAACTTGTCGAGCCAGAGTTGACGACGCAAAACGCCGAGCACGAGTTCGTAACAGAGCGCGCGATCATCGGCGCGCACCTCTTCGTTCGCGCTCGCCAGCAGCACCGATGCGAACGCGCCTTCCTCCTCCACCCGCCGCAGCGCTTCAAAGGCTGCGCGGCGCGCAGCCGACACGCGCCGCCCGCCCTCTTCCCGCTTCGACGTGCTGCTTCGTTTGATTCCGCGAATCGCCATGCAGGTTCAGGTTAAAGGGTCAGGGGGAAAGGGTAAAGGAAGAAGCGCCTTCTCCTTTACCCTTTCCCCCTGACCCTTTAACCATCTGTCTTATCCTTAGCCCAACCGTTCGCCCGCCGCCACGCGCACGCCGTTAATGAAATCGCGCGCGCTCATGCGCCGTTTGCCTTCGAGTTGAATCTCAGACAGTTGCAGGTGTGTGCGCCCGCCGCACGCAACAACGAGTTCGTCGCCGCGCGCTTTTATGATCCGACCCGTTGCCGGGTCGCCCTCGCCCGCTTCATCTTCAGGCTCGCTTTGCGGCAGAGCTTGATGGATGACGAGACGCTGCGCGCGAAACAGCGTGTGCGCGTTCGGCCAGGGCTGGAAGCCGCGCACGCGACGTTCGATCTCGCGTGCGCTCATGTGCCAATCAATCAGGCCGTCTTCGCGTGTGAGGATGGGGGCGTGCGTGGCCTCGTCTTCCGCTTGCGGGCGTGGTTCGAGTTCGTCTATGCGCGCCAGCGTCTCGCTCAAAAGTTCAGCGCCGAGCGCGGCGAGACGCACGAGCACTTGCGGCGCGGTTTCCGTCTCGCCGATGGGCGTCGCGCGTTGCAAATAGATCGCGCCCGTGTCGAGTCCTTCGTCAATCTGCATGGTGGTCACGCCCGTCCCGGTTTCGCCGCGCACGATAGCCCAGTTCACGGGAGCCGCGCCCCTGTATTTCGGCAACAGCGAGAAATGCACGTTGAGGCAACCGCGACGCGGCGCGCGGAGGAACGCCGACGGCAGGATGCGCCCGTAGGCGACGACAACACAGGCGTCCGCCTCGTGCGACGCGAACAACGCGCTCGCCTCCTCCGTCTTAATTTTCGCGGGTTGATGCACGGTGAGGCCGTGCGCCAGAGCGAACTCCTTGACGGGCGGCGCGCTCAACTTATGCCCGCGCCCCGCAGCCCTGTCCGGCTGCGTCCACACGGCGACGACTTCGTGGCCGTCTTCCAGGCAACGCTTGAGCGTCGGCACAGCCGTCTCCGGCGTACCCATGAAAACTAAACGCATGCTTTTAGTAAAAGAAGCGATGAATGATGAACGGTGAATGAAAGATTGTGCTTTATCTGTTGTCCGTCGTCAGTTGTGCAAAACTGTCTTTAGCAACTTATGTGATTCCCACTAAACAACCGGCAACGGGCTATTGACGACAAACAACTTTCCGTTCATCGTTTTTCAGTAAGCGCACCTGTAATTGTAAAACTCCTTCACCTTCGTCCAACCCGCGCGACCTTTTTTGTAGATCGAGTAGTTCGTGCCCTCGAAACTGTAGCTGACGGTGAAGACCTCGCCCGCGCCGTCCTTGTCCACGTCGAGTTGATCAATCAGTATCTCGGTCAAAAACGCGCTCTGCCCGACGCTCTCCAGCGATTCGGGGTCGTTGAAGTCTTCGCCCTTCAACTGATTGTAGTTCGCGACGGCGACCTTGAACGCGTTGCCGGAAGGCTCGGCGATGATGAATAACTGATCTATGAAAATCGCGCTCGTCCCGCGCTTGATCATGTACGTACCGATCAACTCCGCCGCGCCGTCCGCATTGAGATCGGTTGCCGTCAAATTGATCGTCTGCAAAGTGGCGAGCGCGTCCGGCGGCACGCCCTTCTCGCGAAATATGCGCTCCACGTGCTCGCGCACGCCCGCGCGCTCCGCGTCTGTCGGCGGGCGGCGCGTGGATTTCGACAGGCCGAGCGTCGCCGAGTTGGTTGCGAGCGCCATGCGATTGCCGCCGAGTTGAACCGACGTTTCCACATCGGCGGTCGCAGCCGCCTTCGCACAGTCGCTCGCCTTCTGCGATGCTTTGGCGACGAGCGTGCCCGCCTCCGCGCCGCCCCAGATAAGACGGTAACGCTGCCCCGCCTTGTAATAACTGTTGGCGAAGCGCGTCAGTTCAGCCGCGCTCGACTCGCCCGTGACCGAACCCGTGAACGCGCCGCGCCTGTAGATCGTAATCGGCTCGAACTCGAAGGCGGCGTCGCGGCGTCGCGTGACGGCGAAAATCACGTCGTCTTTCGCCGCCGTTGCCGCCGCTCCGGCGCGCTGCGCCATCGCCTGCTTAAAAACGCCGCCCGCTGAAACTGAAAAAACGAGCGCCGCAAACATCGCGCAGAAGACGGGGGACTGACGAAGTCGCATAGTTCTACTCTTCTCCGGTCAGGTGAATGTTATGGAGCTTAAATGGCCGTGCGTTTCTCTTTCGCGTTTTCGCCCGCGCGCACTTTCTCCGCCCAGACCTTGGCCTGCATGAAGAGGCCGAGGTAATCGCGCCCGCCCGCCTTCGAGTCCGTGCCCGACATGTTGAAGCCGCCGAAGGGGTGTACGCCGACGAGCGCGCCCGTGCACTTGCGGTTGAGGTAAAGATTGCCGACGTGAAACTCGCGCTTCGCCCGCTCCAACTTCTCCGGGTCGTTCGTGTAGACCGCGCCGGTTAGACCGTACTCCGTGTCGTTCGCAATGCGCAGCGCGTCGTCGAAGTCCTGCGCACGAATCACGGCGAGGACGGGGCCGAAGATTTCCTCCTGCTCGATGCGGTCGCCGGGTTTCACGTCGGCGATGACGGTCGGCTCGATGTAGAAGCCCTGTTCGCCGTCCGAGCCGCCGCCTGCGATGACGCGCCCGCCGTCGCTCGTGCCCTTCTCGATGTACTCGCTGATCGTCTTGAAAGCCTTCTGGTTGATCACGGCGCTCAGGTTCGTCGCGCCGTCGGTCGGGTCGCCGAGTTTTAACTTCTCCGTGCGCTCGACGATCTTTTCGAGCATCGGTTCATACACGTCGGCGTGGATGATGGCGCGCGAACAGGCCGAGCACTTCTGACCCTGAAAGCCGAAGGCCGACTGCACGACGCCCGTTGCCGCTTCGTCCAAATCCGTGTCCGCATCCACGACGATGGCGTCCTTGCCGCCCATCTCCGCGACGACGCGCTTGATCCAGATTTGACCCTCCTGATGACGGGCGGCGCGCTCGTTGATGCGCAGGCCGATCTCCTTTGAGCCGGTGAAGGCGACGTAGCGCGTGCGCGGGTGATCAACCACCACGTCGCCCACTTCCGCACCCGAACCCGTCATGAAGTTGACGACCCCGGCGGGCAGCCCCGCCTCTTCGAGTATCTCGAAGAACTTGTAGGCGATGGTCGGCGCGTCCGACGAAGGTTTGAGGACGACCGTGTTGCCCGTGACGAAAGAGGCGCAGGTCATGCCCGCCATGATCGCGAGCGGGAAATTCCAGGGCGGGATGACGACGCCGACGCCGAGCGGGATGTACTGCAAGCGGTTCTCTTCGCCTTCGAGCGTGACGATGGGTTGCGGCGCGGCGTAGCGCAGCATCTCGCGCGCGTAGAACTCGCAGAAGTCAATGGCCTCCGCCGTGTCGCCGTCGGCCTCCGCCCACGTCTTGCCCACTTCGAAGATCATCCACGCCGACAACTCGTGCCGCCGCTCGCGCAAAATCTCCGCCACCGTGAAGAGCAGGCGGGCGCGTTCTTCCGGCAACGTGTTGCGCCATGTTTTGAAAGTCTCGTCGGCGGTTTCCACCGCGCGCCGCGCGAGTTCTTCGGTCGCCTTCTGAAAACGTCCGACCACTTCGGTCTTGCGCGCCGGGTTGAGACTGTCGAAGGTGCGCCCCGTCTTGATGCGCTCGCCGCCGATGACGAGCGGGTACTCCTGCCCCAACTCGCCCCTCACCTTTTCAATCGCCGCGCGCATCAATTGCGCGTTCTCTTCCCTGCCGAAATCTGTAAACGCCTCGTTACGAAATTCGCCGTGCATGAATCGCTCCTGTCGTCTGAAATTATTTTGATTGTGGTTGACACACGGAATGTTATCACAAGACGAAAAAAAGCGGTCGGCTCACAGGTGCGAGCCGACCGCTTTTCGCTTGATCCGTATTTTCCGCAGGCGCTTTTACATCTTCGCCATCCGCGCGAGCCGCCGCATCTTGCGTTTGACCATCTCGCGCTTGAGGACGGTCGTGTGGTCTATGAAGACGATGCCGTCGCAGTGGTCGGTTTCGTGCAACATGCAGCGCGCGGTTAAATCCATCCCGTCGAGTTCAAACGTCTCGCCCGTCACGTCCTGCGCGCGCACGACGGCGCGCAAGCTTCGCTTTACGGGAAAGAAGACGCCCGGAAACGACAGGCAGCCCTCGTCGCCCGTCTGGTCGCCCTCCACGTTGAGCACCACCGGATTGATGAGCGCGACGCGTTGCGCCGGGTCGCGCCCGCCCGAACAATCCATCACAAACAGGCGCTTTGACACGCCCACCTGCGGCGCGGCCAGCCCGACGCCCGACGCCGCATCCATCGTCTCGAACATGTTTGCGACGAGTTTCTTTAACTTCTCGTCAAACACCGTCACCGGTTCGCCCGGCGTCTCAAGCACGGGGTTCGGGTAGGTGACAATTTCCAGTAAAGCCATCTCGATCTTCCTGAAATCAAATCTGCCGGTTTACGTCTTTACGTATATTACGCGTTCGGGGAAAGCGCCGCGCATCAAGTTTACAATAAAGCGAGAAGCGCGTGCCAGTGGAGCACTCAAGCGGCATTGACTTTCGCAGGGAATATTTATATAAGTCCTCCCCCGAACAGGGCCGCCTACTCACATTTTTGACATTAAAGGAGTTCCCCAATGAAACAGATAGGTCGCACCACACTTTTCGCTTTGTTACTGCTCACCTTCGCCGCTACGCACACCGCCAACGCTCAGACAGCCGCCGACGGCAGCTTCAAGTTTACGGAAAGCAACGGCATCACAAAGATCATCGAGTTCAGAGCCGTCTCGGAAAAAGAGGGCAGCGCGAGCGGCAGCATGATTTTCAGCGGCCCCGCAATCATCCCTAAACAGGACGTGGATGGCGACGGCAACACGGATTTCAGCGGCAAGCTCGAAAGCCTCGATATGGACGTGGCCTTTGACAACATGGTCGTGGAGAAGAACAAAGCGGTCATGAGCGGGACGGTAACGAACTGCAACGTGCGCGAATACATCGGGCGGCGCGTGCTGCTGACGGTTGAGGACAACGGCGACGGACGCGACCCCAGAGCGCTGGATAAATTTACGTGGGGTTTCTACCGGAAGATTGACCTGTGGTGGACGCCGACGGACGCGGAAGTGAAAGACGACCGGGGGGCGTATTTGACCTGGTGGGCGACGGACGCCGAGCGCAGGGACGACGTAGGCTACGCGATGCCGAGGCAGAACCAGCCGGTCGGCACACAAACTTTCCCGACCCCCGCTTACTCCTTCATAGACATCCAGACGGGGAACGGCAACGTTAACGTTTACCCGTAAAATTTTCGCGCCCGGCTATTAAGGGCATTTCGCAAAACCGGCCTGCTCATCGAGTGATTGTCCCCGCCTGTTGTCTTTCCAAAGACAGCGGGCGGGGACAATCCTTCTGGCACTGATCTTCCTGTTACCTTTTCTTCCCGCCCCTCCTATCTTCTGCTTTGAGGCTTCTCTCACTCTGCGCGCTGCGTAGCCTGTCGTGTAGTTTCAATTCGACTCCGTCCAAATCCTGTCGGCGTATGATGCAGACATTTGCGCCGCTTCGCGTTTCATCTTTCGAGCATCCTCAATTTGGTGTTAGCATCGCTCGCGGCAAATTGAACGAGCGGGGGTCGGGTTAAAAACGAATGAGCCAGACGGATTCGGTAGTCGAAGATGTGAAAGATGCGGCGGATGAAGTCGCGGAGCGCGTCGGCAAGCACCCCTGGACGGAGCGACTGGCGCGCTTTGGTTACGCGGCGAAGGGCGTGGTCTATATCGTGGTCGGCGTGCTGGCGACGTTCACGGCGCTCGGCGTGGGCGGCGAAGCGACGGGCGCGCGCGGCGCGATGCGTTCTATCGCGCGTCAACCCTTTGGCACGGTGATGCTCTCAATCGTCGCCTTCGGCCTCGTCGCCTACGTCATCTGGCGTTGGGTGCAGGCCATCACGGACGCCGACGATAAAGGGACGGGCGCCAAAGGCATCGCCCTGCGTCTCGGCTACACGGGCAGCGGACTGGTCTACGCGGGTCTCGCCTACTCGGCGGCGCGCATCGTCTTCGGCGCGCGCGAGGACGGGCGACCGAGCGCAGCCGAATCGTGGACGGCGACGCTGATGGAATA
This sequence comes from Pyrinomonadaceae bacterium, assembly GCA_035633995.1. Lineage (GTDB taxonomy): Bacteria > Acidobacteriota > Blastocatellia > Pyrinomonadales > Pyrinomonadaceae > JAIVJZ01. The sequence goes on from DASQDV010000556.1 coordinate 6,377, forward strand.
TCCTTACGGCAACTTGCTCGTCATCCTCGCCGCGCTCGGCGTCATGGGCTACGGCGTCTACCAGTGTTACAAGGGCTACCGGGCGAAGTTTCGAAAGCGCCTGAAGACGAACGAAATGAGCGCGCGCGGCATCCTGTGGGCGACGCGCAGCGGGCGCTTCGGCTTCATCGCGCGCGGCATCGTCTTCCTCATCGTCGGCGGCTTTCTCATACAGGCCGCGTGGTACTACGACTCTACGAAAGTCAAAGGTCTGGACGGCGCGCTCCAAAACCTGATCCAACAACCTTTCGGCCCCTGGCTGCTCGGCGCGGTCGCGCTCGGCCTCGTCGCCTACGGCCTCTACATGCTCGTCGAAGCACGCTACCGCCGCATCGCAGGCTCCTGAAGAATTGCGGATTTCAGAGTGGGGATTAGCAAACAAGAGATTGCTTCGCCAGCCGCTCTGCTTTCAATCCGCACTCCGAAAGCCGCATTCCGCAATTTAAGATTCGGCAATCAGTAGTCGTGCAACTGCTCGCGGTAGCCGTCGAAGTTGCGGCGCATCTCGGCGAGGCTGTCGCCGCCGAACTTTTCGCGCATCGCTCCGGCCAACACGAGCGCGACCATCGCTTCGCCGATGACGCCCGCCGCCGGAACCGCCGTCACGTCCGAACGCTCGAAGGCGGCGGCCTCTTCCTCTTTCGTGTCTATATCAACCGAGCGCAGCGCGCGCCGGAGCGTCGAGATCGGCTTGAGATGCCCGCGCACGCGCAACTCCTCGCCGTTCGTGATGCCGCCTTCCAAACCGCCCGCGCGGTTCGTCGGGCGCGTGAACCGACGCGACTCGCGCTCGTATTCGATCTCGTCGTGCACCTGAGACCCGGCGCGCGCGCTCGCCTCCACGCCCGCGCCGATGGCGACGGCCTTCACCGCCGGAATGGACATTAAGCTTTGCGCCAGACGCCCATCCAACTTTTCGTCCCAAGACGTGTGCGCGCCGAGTCCTGCGACGACGCCGCGCGCCACGACCTCGAAGATGCCGCCGAGCGTGTCGCCCTCGCGCCTGCGCTCGTCAACCAACTCGACCATGCGCGCCTGCGCTTCCGGGTCGCCGCAGCGCAGCGGCGCGTCATCCGGAATGGCGGCGATTTCTCTCCACTTCAGGTCAACCGGCGCGTCGGGCACGCCGCCGAGTTGGACGACGTGGCTCAAAATTTCCACTTGAAAGGCGGCGAGCAATTGTTTCGCCAGCGCGCCGCAGCCGACGCGTGCCGCCGTCTCGCGCGCCGATGCGCGTTCGAGTATGTCGCGCAGGTCGCGCGTGCCGTATTTCAAACCGCCCGCGAGGTCTGCGTGGCCGGGGCGCGGTCGCTTCACGCGGCGCGAGTTCTCAGCCGTCGGCGCAGTCTCGCGCGCTTCGGCAGACATCACCTCCGTCCAGTTCTTCCAATCTTTATTCTCGATCATCAAAGCGACGGGCGAGCCGAGCGTCAGCCCGTGCCGCACGCCGCTCAAAATCTCCGCCGCGTCCTGCTCGATCTTCATGCGCCCGCCGCGCCCGTAACCCCACTGTCGCCGCCGCAATTCGCGGTTGATCAACTCCACATCCACAGGCACGCCCGCCGGTAACCCCTCGACTATTGCGACGAGAGCGCGCCCGTGAGATTCTCCGGCAGTGGTGAAGCGAAACATAGGGATTAAGGATAAAGGGTAAGGGGTAAAGGGTAAAGGTGAAGGGTATCAGGTAGAGTGAGTGGCAAGGGTGAAATTCGCCTTTGCCCCTCCCCCTCTACCCCTTTCCTCTCTGCTCCATCAGGTACTCTTCCGCAAAGATGTTTCCGCGACCGAGTATGCAGGCGGGGTCGAAGGCGCGTTTGAGGGCGGCCATCTGGCGCAAGTGTTCATCGCCGTAGAGCGTGCGCAGGTGTTCGCGTTTGATTTTGCCGACACCGTGCTCGGCTGAGATCGTGCCGCCGACACCGACGGCGCGCGTGATGAATGTTTTGTAAATCTCGCGCGCCCGGTCGGCCTGCGCATCGTCACGCGGCAGAATGTTGACGTGGACGTGATTGTCGCCGATGTGGCCGAAGATGACGTATTGCAGGCCGCTTGCGCGCAAAGTCTCCTGATAGAAATTGAGCATCGCGGCGAACGCTTCGTCGGGCACGGACATGTCGGTCGAGACTTTGCGCTGGCCTCGACGCGCGAGCCACTCGTTGACGAGCACGGGCAGCGCGTGTCGAAACTCGCGCAGACGCGCCCCGTCGCGTTCGTCTGTGGCGAACCACGAAGCGTCGAGCGCGGCCTCGTGTCGTTCGAGCAGCGCGTGCCACGCCGTCAGCAGTTGTTCCTCCGTCTCGCCGGTCGTCTCCTGCTCGAAGAAGATCGCGCCCGCCGCCTCCGCCGGTATGAGCGGAAATTTTTCGCGGAGGAAATTCAGGGCGTCGGCGTCGAAGAACTCAAGCGCGCGTGCGTCCAGCTCGCCGCGATTATTTTCCGGCTGTCCGGCGCGCGTGCGAAGCGAGGCGGCGCGTGCGTCGCGCACGAAGGCGAGCAAGTTGTCCTCCGCGCGGAAGAAGACGACGCCGCCGAGCACGCCCGCCGGGCGCGGCAAGAGCGCCGCCTCGATTTCACAGACGACGCCGAGCGTGCCCTCGCTTCCGATGAAGAGATCAATCGCATCCATTCCCGGCTCGACGTAGTAACCGGCGGCATGCTTGCGCGTCTGCGGCATAAGGTAGGCGGGCAACTGCGCTTCGATCTGCCGCCCGCCGCCTGTCGGAATCAACAGACGCCCGCGGGTGTCTGCGAAGATTTCGCCGCGCGCCAGATCGAGCACGTCTCCGGTTGCGAGCGCGAGCTTGAGACGGCGTATGTAACGGCGCGTGGGGCCGTACTTGAAGGTGCGCGCGCCGGAACTGTTGGTCGCCACCGTCGCGCCGAGATAACAACTGCGCTCGGTCGGGTCGGGCGGATAGAGCAGCCCGCGCCCCTCGACCGCGCGCTGAAACTCCGCGAGCAC
>DASQDV010000557.1:0-5572 GCA_035633995.1 Pyrinomonadaceae bacterium
CCTTATGAGAGAAACGCGAGCGGTTAAGATCGGGAACATGCAGGTGGGCGGCGGCGCGCCCGTCGCCGTGCAGTCCATGACGAAGACGGACACGACGGACGTTGACGGCACGGTCAAACAGATCGAAGAGATGTTGAGCGCGGGCTGCGAGATCGTCCGGCTCGCCGTGCCCGACAAGGAAGCCGCCCTCGCGCTCAAAGAGATCAGGCGGCGCGTGCCGCAGGTGCCGCTCGTCGCGGACATACACTTCCACTACAAACTGGCTTTGATGGCGCTCGACGCGGGCGTCGATAAGTTGCGCCTGAACCCGGGCAACATCGGCGCGCACGAACGCGTGCGCGAGGTGACGCGCGCCGCGCAGGCGCAAAAAGTCCCGATCCGAATTGGCGTCAACGGCGGCTCGCTCGAAAAAGATTTGCTCGCTAAGTACGGCACGGCGACGCCCGAAGCGATGGTCGAGTCGGCCTTGCGCCACATACAGATACTCGAAGATTTAAATTTCAACGACATCATCGTCTCGCTCAAAGCCTCGGACGTGCACCGTACGGTCGCCGCCTACCGCCTGCTCTCGCAGCAGGTTGACTACCCGCTCCACCTCGGCGTGACGGAAGCGGGCACGGCCTTTAGCGGTTCGATCAAATCGTCAATCGGACTCGGCATACTGTTGCACGAAGGCATCGGCGACACGATACGCGTCTCGCTCGCCGCCGAGCCGCACGAAGAGGTGCGCGTGGCGTGGGAGATTTTGAAATCGCTCGAACTGAGGAAGCGCGGCGTGACGGTCGTGGCGTGCCCGACGTGCGGCAGGCTGGACGTTGACGATTTCGTCGGCATCGTCACCGAGATCGAGCGGCGGCTTGCGCACATCGAGGAGCCGCTGCACCTGTCCATCATGGGCTGCGCCGTCAACGGGCCGGGCGAGGCGCACGACAGCCAACTCGGCATCACCTTCGGGCGCGGCGTCGGCATGATCTTCAAAGACGGCAAGCCGATGCGCAAAGTTGCGGGCGAGGACATCGTGGAAGCCTTCGTCGCGGAGACCGAAAAGCTCGTCGCCGAAGGCGCGGCGGCCAAAGCTCAGGATGAGACGCCGGAACTCGTCACAATCGAAAGATAAAGACAGGGCAAAGGGTAAAGGTTAAGGGGCAAAGGAAATCGCCGGTGACGGCCCTTCCTTTGCCCCTTGCCCCTTATCCTTTGCCCTCTCGCTTTTCTACGTGCCCGCCATCGAGAGAAACAGCGCATCGGTGGCGACGCGGCGATTGATGTTGACGGCGAGTTGGCCGCGCAGTTCCTGTATGCGCGCCATCCAGTCGGCGGCGCGGCGGCTCTTGAGTCCCGTGCCGAGGCGTGCGAGGCGTTCGCGTAAGTCTTCGTTGACGATCCTGGCATCGCCGTCGAGCGAGAGCAGCCAGGCATCGTGGATGAGCGTTTCGAGCACGTCGAGTCGCGGCTCGAATTCATCCTTGCGTTTGGCGTCGCTCAGGTCTTCGGCGGCGCGCAGCAGACGCACGCGATCCGGCTGAATTGTCGTGAGCGCGTCGAGGACTGCGAGCATCGCCTCGCGCGACTCGCGGTAAGCGTCGAGGTTGAAAGAGAGTGCGAGGCCGAGCCGACCGCGCGCGAGATGCGCGGCGAGGCGCGCCTCTTCGCCCGCGCGTCTCTTATTCCGCACGAGGTAATGTTCGATCTCATCCGTCGTGAGCGGCGCGAAACGAATCGTCTGGCAGCGCGAGCGAATCGTGGTGAGCAAATTGGCGGGGCGCGCGGTCAAAAGAATCAGGTGCGACGTTGAGGCGGGTTCTTCGAGCGTCTTGAGCAGGGCGTTGGAGGCGGCGTCGTTCATCTTCTCCGCCTCTTCAATTATGAAGACACGCGCCTTGCCTTCCTGCGGCCTGAAATTAGTCTCGTGGTCAATATCGCGCGCCTGATGAACGTTAATGACGCGCTTGTCGGCTTTCACCAACCCGACATCTCTATGCTCGCTCCAGATGATGTGCTTCCCGTCGTCCGTATTGTCCGAAGGCTTATCCACAAAATGCATGATGCGGACACACGACGAACATTTGTCGCAGGCTTCGGCGCCAGAGGGCGCGAGACAGTTGAGGGCTTTGGCGAGTTCGAGCGCGAAGAGTTTTTTGCCGACGCCATCTTCGCCCGCGAAGAGCAGCGCGCCGGGCACGCGTCGCTGCGCGAGCATCCGGCGCAAAGTGTCTTGTGCGCGCTGATTTCCGACGAGGCGATCAAACATGGCGATAGATGTTAGATATTAGATATTAGATGTTAGTAAAAAGAGCTGTTTTTCACTAGCGTCTAGCAGCCGACATCTGACCTCTGCTTTCGAGAAACGGGGTGACGATGCCGAGCACGTGGGCGTGGATTTCTTCGACGGAGCGGCTCGCGTCAACGACGCGCACGCGTTCGGGTTCGGCGGCGGCGATCTGCAAATAAGCTTCGCGCACGCGCGTGTGAAACAGTTCGTTTTCGAGTTCGAGCCGGTCGCAAGTCTCTGCGTTGCCCGTGCGGCTGCGCGAGCGTTCACAGCTTTCGGCGACGGAGAGATCGAAGAGAAGCGTCAAATCGGGCTTGAGTCCGCCCGTCGCGAGCGCAATCACCTCCTGGACGAGCGATGGCTCGAAGCCGCGTCCCGCGCCCTGAGAGGCGGCGGTGGCGTCGGCGTAACGATCCGAGAGGACGACGCGGCCTTCTGCGAGCGCGGGGTTAAGGAGAGCGCGGACGTGCTGCGCGCGGTCGGCGGCGTAGAGCAACAGTTCGGCGAGCGGGTCAACCTGTTCCTGCGCGTCGAGCAGGGCTTCGCGCAGGCGCGCGCCGAGCGGCGTGCCGCCGGGTTCGCGCGTCTGCAACACGTCCATGCCGCGCAGGCGGAGCACGCTCGCCAACATACGCACCTGGGTGGATTTCCCCGACCCGTCAATGCCTTCAAAGGTGATGAATGCGCCCGTCAAAAAAGTGGAACTCCGTCAGATAGTCGAGGGAGAGGTGTGTCTTGTTCAGCCGTCGGAAGCGTCGCCCGCGTGTTCGCCCGCCGACGCCGAAGTGGCCGCTTCGTAAGATTGTGAGCCGCGCAGTTCGCCGCTCGTGTGGCGGCGCGCGTGTGAGATGGTCGAGATCGCATGTTTGAAGATCAACTGCTCCTGCGCGCCTGCTTCGAGCAGCACGGAGAATTTGTCGAAGCTCTTGATGCGGCCGGTGAGCTTCGCGCCGTTCATCAAGTAGATCGTGACGGCATCTTTTTCACGGCGCACCGTGTTCAGGAAAGCATCCTGAATATTTTGGGGAGATGGCTTGGCTTCCACAACAACACTCCACACTGTTCAAACAGTGATTAGCAGTAACGTCAGATTACAACACGCTGTCACGCGTGACAAGCAAATGTCGGCTTGTGGAAATTAAAACGAAGAAAGCGGTTGCGCGGTTACATTTCAATCGCCGGGCGGTTGCGCGCGGCGCGCAAGTTCGGGGCTATCGCGCGCCCGCTTCGATCAACTCGCCGACGCGCGCGGCGACGATCTTCTGCACCTCCGGCGAGTCGCCGAAGCCCTCGATCCATTCGACGCCGGGTTCGCGTCGAAACCACGTCAACTGGCGTTTGGCGTAGTGTCGCACGTCGAGTTTGGTCTGCTCGACAGCGCTTTCAAGCGTGCGCTCGCCCCGCAGGTATTCGACGACGCGACGGTAGCCGTGCGCGCCGAGCGCGTTCGAGGCGGCGGGCACGCCCACTCCCAACAGGTGTCGAACTTCGTCAACCAAGCCAGCCTCGAAATGGCGCGCGGCGCGTTCGTTAATGCGCGCGTAGAGCGCCGGGCGCGGCGGCGAGAGCGCGAAGACGTGTATGCGTGCGGCGAAAGCGGGAGGCGCGGGGCGTGCGGGTTGTTGGAGCGAGATCGGCGCGCCGGTTTGCAGGCGCACTTCGAGTGCGCGTTGCACGCGCGACCAATCGCGCGCGTGGAGACGCACGGCGGAGACGGGATCGAGACGGCGGAGAATTTTATGAAGCCGCTCTGCGCCGCGTCGCTCCTTGCTGTTCGTCCGGCGCGCGCGCAGAGGCTCGACCGTCGGCGGACTCGGAAAGACAGGTTGACGCAGCGCGCGCAGGTAAAAGCCCGTCCCGCCGGCGAAAAGCGCGAGCCGCCCGCGCGCTTCGATCTCTTCGAGCTTTTCAATGGCCGCCTCCGCCCACGCGCCCGCCGTGAAGTTGATTGCGGGCGAAACGAAGTCGAGCAAATGATGCGGCACGCCGCGCCGCTCTGCGGGCGGCACTTTCGCGGTCGCAATCTCGATTCCCTGATAGACCTGCACCGAGTCGCAATTGATGATCTCGCCGCCGAAGCGCAGAGCCAGTTCTATAGCCAGATCGCTTTTACCGGAAGCCGTCGGGCCGACGACGGCGATGATCGGCTGATGTTGGGACGGAGAATTCACGAAGCGGAGAAGATGAGACGAAAGATGAGCACGATCCAGATGACGCCAAGTAAGGCGAGCGCGCCGACGCGTTGTGCGCGAGAGAAACGCATAATTAAAGGACGTAGATCATCAATCGTAAATAATGGATAGGCTCAAAGCAGTTTTCTTCTATTTACGATTCATGATTCAGGTCAGTAAAAATTTTTCCAGTTGTTCGTCGGTCGGGCGCACGAGGGCGCGTCCGTCGCGTGCGAAGACGGGGACAAGTTTTTGTTCGGTCAGAAGATACATCGCGCGGAACGCGCCGAAGTCGTTCTTCACGTCGCGTTCGACGTAATTGATGCGGTGGCGCGCAAGCCACGCGCGCGCGTTTGTGCAGAGCGGGCAATTCGGGACGACGTAGAGTGTAACGGCGGCGGCGGCGGTGTCTGTTTGTGTGTTTTGCATAGGAATGGCGGTGTGCGGTGCTGGCTAATACATCTTCGTCAGATCGATTCCGGTGTAATAATTTTTTAGTATTTGATCGTAAGGCAGCCCGGCGCGTGCCATGCCGTATGCGCCGACCTGACACATGCCGACGCCGTGACCCCAGCCGCGCCCCGTGAAGACATAACTCGTCACGCGCCCCTCCTCGTCGTACTTGCGATCAATGACGAAGAGTTGTTCGCGCAGGCCGAGCGCGGAGCGTATGCGCCCGCCGCGCACGTGCGCCGTGCCGGTCGTACCCGTAACTTCCAGATCGAGCGCGCGACGCGACACGCCGCGCGCGGCCACGCGCAGGTTCAGAAGCGTGCCGATGCGTCTGGTGCTGCGCGCGAGCCGGTGAGCGACTTCGCCCGCGCTGAGAGTCGTCGTCCATGTCGTGAAAGGCGAGACGCGTTCGGCGGACGCGCCCTTCGGCGGGGCGTGCAATTCAAGATAATCAATTGCGCCGCGCGCGTCCGTGTGATACGCGACCGGTTCGCCGCCGACGACGTTGACGCCGCGCGACTGGAAAAGTGCTACGCCGAAAGCGCGGAAGAGATAAGCGTCCGGGGCGACGACGACGGCGCGCTCCGGCGTCTTGCCCGCGCGCACGACGAGCGTTCCGCCGACCGGAGGCCGCGCGGTCGCTTTCTGCAACTGAAAGAGCGAGCGCGCTTCGAGC
>DASQDV010000558.1:0-3305 GCA_035633995.1 Pyrinomonadaceae bacterium
CGCCAACGGCGCGCTCGGCGAATCCACGCTCTCCTCGCGGCTCGGCCTACAGGTGCGCGACCGCGAGGGTTTGACCTACGGCATCGGCTCGCGCTTCCGCGCGCCCTCGCTCGCCGCAGGCCCCTGGTACATCGCCGTCTCGGTCAACCCCTCGAACGTCGAGAAAGCAGTTGGCTCTGCGCTCACGGTCTTGCGCGACTACGTCACGAACGGCATGACCGCCGACGAACTCGCGGACGAAAAATCATCTGCCATCGGCTCGTTCAAAGTCGCGCTCTCGACGAACGCGGGGATCGCCGAGGCGCTCTGGAATGCGGAATTCTTCCGTCTCGGCGTTGACTATCTGGATCGCTTTCCCGAACTCATTCAAGCCGTCACGCTCGAAGAAGCCAACGCCGCGATCCGCAAATACTTCCGCCCCGATCATCTCACCGTCGTCATCGCGGGCGACTATGAATCCGCGTCCGCAGGCGCAACTCCGCTGGCTTGAAGTTGTGTAGTCGTCGTTAATAGCCGGTTGCCCTCGTTCAGTTGCGGCGCTTTGTGTGCGGCATGTCCCGAATTAAATCTGGACAGGTTTCGGCGCGATAAGCTATTCTTCCAGAGGTCGCTCACCCGCGCCCGCCTCAGGGCAACTCACCCGATATTTTCTTACCGCACACGCAACCTCAAAAGGATTTCAACAGATGAGTAAAGTGTTCTCCTGCCTTGCGCTCATGTTTTCCGCTTTGATGCTTTTCGTCGGGCTGACCGGCTCGACGCCTGCGAAGCCCACCGTGATGATCTTCTGGCTACTCGTCGGCACGGTGTCGGCCTACAAGTTATTCAGAAGCCCCTCCAAAGCCTGATCAAGCAGTTTCTTTAATTCCCGCACACGCCCGGGTCTGGATGTCCCTTGCGGAACATCTCACACACGCTCAGAGGATAGCGCCCTGTTTCGTCGCGCGTCAGCAGGGGCCACGATGCTGCGCGCAGCCGTCGCGCGAGGCTGCAAAATCTTCGCCGCAGTGCACTGCCCGGCGGCTGGCGATGCGTCGCCCCGTCGCCTTTCAAATCCGCAAGTGCGCGCGTGCTCTTTGTGTTAATCTCTGCATTCGAAGGAGAGGCGAGTATGCGACGACGCAAAGGCGACGGTTGCCCGGTGTCGGGCGCGCTACAGGTGGTCGGCGACAAGTGGACGCTTCTTGTCGTGCGCGATCTGGCGCGCGCGCCGCGCCGCACGACCGAACTCATCAGTGCGCTCCATCCCATCAGCAGCCGCACGCTCGTCGGGCGGCTTCGTGACATGGAACGCGACTCGCTCGTCGAGCGGCGCGACTACGGCGGCAGCCCCCCGCACGTCGAGTACGCGCTGACCGAACGCGGGCGGCTCCTGCTCCCGCTCGTCGAAACCCTGCGCCAGCTCGGGCTCTCGCTCGGCTGCAACGAATGCGAAGACCGCCGCGCGCACCTCGGCGACTACTGCGACACCTGCCCGCGCAAACTCGAACGCGAACACCCGCACGCACCGGCGCGACAACGCGAACGCGACGATTCAATCGTGCTGTTGTGAGTTGAGGGATTTTTGAGATGGAGACGCGAAGGGCGTTGCGGAAATCAAGATTCCGCAGCGCCCTTCGTGTTTACGCATATTTCGCGTCGGCCTAGTCTCCGGCGGGTGCGCCTTCGGCCTCGCCTTCCGGGTTGTTCGAGATGACTTCGCCGTCGGGCATGATGATGAGTTCGTGGTCGGCGGTGACGATCTCGCCTTCGATGGTGATTTCTTCGCCGGTCAGCGTGGGGACGGGGAGGTTGTCGAGGTAACGTTCGGCGTCAATGGCGGCCATGCAGCCCGTCCCGGCGGCGGTCACGGCCTGACGATAAAAGGAGTCCTGCGCGTCGCCGCAGGCGAAGACGCCGGGAATGTTCGTCGCCATCGAACGCCCGTTGGTTTTGAGATACCCGACCTCGTCCATCTCCAGCCAGCCCTTGAACATGTCCGTGTTCGGCTTGTGGCCGATGGCGACAAAGACGCCCTCGCAGTCGAACACGCTCTCTTCGTGCGTCTGGTTGTTGTAGAGTCGCACGCCCGTCACGCCCGATTCCGGCGTGCCGAGAATTTCGCGCACTTCGGTGTTCCAGATGAAGTCGATCTTTTCGTTCTTCAGCGCCTTGTCCTGCATGATCTTCGAGGCGCGCAGGTGGTCGCGGCGGTGTATGACCGTGACCGACGAGGCGTAGCGCGTGAGGAAGGTCGCCTCCTCCATCGCGGTGTCGCCGCCGCCGATGACGGCCAGTTTTTTGCCTTTGAAGAAGAAGCCGTCGCACGTGGCGCAGGCCGAAACTCCGAGGCCGCCCAGTCCGTGCGGCGCGGGCGCTTCGCCCGGAATGCCGAGCCACTTGGCGGACGCGCCCGAAGCGACGATGAGCGTTTCGGCTTTGATCGTGTGGTCGGCGGTGTGGAGCGTAAAGGGGCGCTCCGAGAGATCGACTTTGTCGATCCACGCGACGAGAAACTCGGTGCCGAAGCGTTCGGCCTGCGCGCGAAACTCGTCCATCAACTCCGGCCCCTGGATGCCTTTGGCGAAGCCCGGATAGTTCTCCACTTCGGTCGTGATGGTCAACTGTCCGCCGGGTTGCGGCCCTTCGATGACGAGCGGTTTGAGGTCTGCGCGCGCCGCGTAGATGGCCGCCGTCAGTCCCGCCGGGCCGGAGCCTATGATCACCACTTCTTTGTGCAGCGTTTCTTGAGTCATCTCTTTTCTGGTCGCTCTCCTTAATGCGCGTTCGCGCGTCTGCTTAAGGCGTGTTTCCGCGCCGCCGCTCTCCCGAACTACTCATTTCGCATGTAGCCTTTTCGCTTGCGCGTATAGTATAACTCTCTGCGCTGGATGTAGTCGAATCAGGCCATCTCAGAGCGCGCGTGGACGGAGTTCCCTTCGTCGCCCACACGGATGCGCCTCTGTCAGAAACTTTAGGACTTTGGACTCACCGGGAAGCAACGCAATCGCTAGTTCGACCATTGAAACCGTCGCCGTGCTCGGCGCAGGCACGATGGGGCACGGCATCGCGCAGGTGGCCGCGCTCGTCGGCTACCGCGTCGTGCTGCGCGACGTGGAGCGCGAATTTCTCATGCGCGGCCTGCGCGCCATCGAAGACAATCTGGAGAAAGGCATCCGGCGCGGCAAGACCACCGAAGCCGAGCGCGACCTCGTCCTGCAACGCATACGCGGCGCGACGAGCCTCTCCGAAACCGCCCACGCAGACCTCTACATCGAAGCCGTCCCCGAACGCATGGAGTTGAAGCAGGAGACTCTGCGCGAAGT